>NZ_JADEWL010000066.1 GCF_015207665.1 Plectonema cf. radiosum LEGE 06105 | reverse complement strand
CCCCATCCCCCCATCCCCTCAATCTTCATCGAGGGGTAAACCAGCACGAACTCTACCTTTGGCAAAATAACGTCCGAATTGAAGTTCGTAAACTTCGTCTTCGTCTTGGGTTTCTACCTCCAAGTCGGAACAAGCATAACTAACGCACAATAGCGCATAGCCTTTTCTTTGCAAATTAGGGGATAATCCTACAGCTTCCGGCTGAGAAATTCTTCCGGAAATAATCCTGACAGCGCAAGTAGTACAAGCACCATTACGACAAGAAAACGGTAATTCTACACCGAGACTTTCAAAACTTTGCAGAATGTAACGGTTATCAGGAACGGACAAAGTGTGGGTAATACCTTTAGCGCGATCGCGAACTGTGACTTTATATGTAAAAGACATTTTTAGGATTTGAGCTTTGCAATGACAAATTATAGAATTATTCTCTCAATATTTGCAGTTTATTTGATTTCAATGTAGAATGTTTTCTTGTGGCATCTGGAGAGGTGGCCGAGTGGTTGAAGGCGCAGCACTGGAAATGCTGTTTACCCGAAAGGGTAACGAGGGTTCGAATCCCTCCCTCTCCGTTTTATGGCGTATCTTTATTAAAGATATCCTTTACTCTAACACCCTAGCACGGTGGGCTTTTTGAGATTTCGTAATTTTATACAGTCACATAAGTTTATTCTCTTTAAGAAGCCGCTTGCGTCTCTACAAAGTCTTGGCTCTACTCCCTACTCCCTACCCCCTAATCCATAATTACATTTTTTCTTCGGAACAAAATTCCTGCCCCCAATGTCCTTTTCATCAGTATTAGCAAGCAAAAAAAACCGTTTATATTGCAATAGCTAATACAAGTTATACAAAGATTTAATGATTGTTTAAAGTACACTATTATAAGATTTTTAATGGTGTGAGTAGAGTTTTGGAGTTAATTATTAGTATGTCTGTATCTAGTATTTCAGAACGCAATTCCCAGGATTCCAAGTCAAGTCCGGCTAATATTTGCTATCAGGTTGATCAGCAAGCCAAGTTGATTAATTTACAAGCTGAAGTCGATTTATTGTTACTACAGGTGCAAAAATATAAGCAACAAAAGGAAAGCTCTACTCACGAACAGTCTTGTTAAATTTGTTTAAAATGGCGCTTGTCGTTATTTTAGATTTAATCGAACTTATGGCAAGTGTTGCTATTGCAAACGCCGATTTTTTTGATTTGTGCGTTGACTATAGTTGATTATATATTTTTTGCTATTTTGTATTAACGTCATTTTTGGTTTTCCGAATATTGCGATATTCAGGAATCAAATTCGGCAAAATCTAGTTCCCAAACTCAGGTTGGGAACTAGAAAATAACAATTTTTTCACTACTCAAAAAGCACAAGATTTCAGCGAAAATAATACTTTATATATCAATATAGCAATCCGAATTGAGATGTGAGAAAATACGTAGATTAAAAGTTAGGAATAGAGGTTACATTTAAATCACTCCTGGCGACTATAAGTCGCACGGCAGTCGCTCATGGGGGAGACCCCCCCTTCTGCGCGCTGCCTTGGCTACACAGGCAAAACCCGCCTAAGCGGGTTGTTTTATAGAGTCCACGCAGGTGGACTTAGGAAGGTGTAGTAGCGGTTTTAACCGCCAGATTATACATAAATTTCTCACAAGTCATTTAGGATTGCTATATATGTATATTAACAACTAATTGTTGACTTTTCATAGAAATAATGCTATGAAAGTGCTGACAAACAAGCAATTAATCAAAACTGGCGTGAATATATCTCCACCGAAGAAAAAGCTGCGTATAGGATGGCAGGGAGTTTTCTCACTGTTAATGTATGTTCTGATGTATTTACCGATCGCAGTACTCGCCTTTTATAGTTTCAATCGATCGCCATACAGTGGAGCTTGGGAAGGGTTTACTTGGGAATGGTATGAAAAACTATTTAGTGATGAACGTATTTTATCAGCTCTACAAAATAGCTTGATAGTTGCTTTTAGTGCTGTTGGGATTTCTGCGGTACTGGGGACTTTGATGGCTGTGGGATTAGCGCGTTACCGCTTTCGGGGGAAAAGTTTATATCGAGGGATTTCCTATTTACCGCTGATTATTCCCGATATTGCGATCGCGGTTGCGACTTTAGTTTTCCTAGCAGCGTTTGCAATTCGCTTGAATGTGTGGACTATTGTTGCAGCTCATGTGGTATTTTGTCTAGCATATATTGGTCTTGTTGTTTCCTCACGATTAACTAATTTAAATCCTTATTTAGAAGAAGCTGCATTAGATTTAGGAGCGACACCTGTACAAGCTTTTATTCAAGTATTATTACCTCAATTAATGCCAGGAATTATTGCTGGTTGTTTATTAGCGTTTGTTTTGAGTTTAGATGATTTTTTAATTGCTAGTTTCACTGCGGGTAGTGGTTCTAATACTTTACCAATGGAAATTTTTAGTCGTATTAGAACGGGTGTAAAACCAGATATTAATGCTTTGAGTGTAATTTTAATCGTTGTATCAGCAATTGTCGCTTTCGTTGCCGAATCAATTCGGGCTTCAGCAAATTCTCAGCATCTACATTAAACAGTTATCAGTTATCAGTTACCAGTTATCAGTTATCAGTTACCAATTACCCATTACCAATTACCAATTACCCATTACCCATTACCCATTACCAATTACCCATTACCAATTACCAATTACCAATTTACGACCTTAATATCTGATAATATCCCCATAAATTATTTCTTTCTTTTGTTGATATTAAAGGAAGGAATAATAAGAATGCTGAAAAGTAACGTAATGGACTTGCAAAAGTACCGATAAGCAAGACAGAAACCGATAGAGAAAACCACATAAAAGCAGTAATATAATTTGGTTCCCCAACTTCTTTAGAAACGTATAAATGTAGAACAATATAACTGAATAAAGTACATACTTCAGCCCATCCATATCCGATGATTCCCATGGGCGGTACTAGTAATAATGCAGTGACTCCAAATATTACCACATGAATTAAATTAAACCAAGTAACTGACATATTTTTACCTAGTAAATAGAGAACCGAAGTATGTAGATTAAAGATTGAATAAGCGATATAGCTAACAGCAATAAATGGATAAACTTCTAATACTGGGTTCCAATCTTTACCAAAAACAATACTCAAGACTATTGGCCCTACTAAAGAAAAACCTGCCATTGGTAAACCCACTGTCAAAGCTAATAAATGCATTCCTTCTTCAACACTATGAAGCAAACGAGCTTTATTATCTTTAAATTTCGCTAAAGCTGCCATTGCTAAACGCCATGTAATAAATCTGACAAAGGAAAGCATTTCTACCAAGCGTATAGCTAAAGCAACAAAAGCAACAGATTCTGGACCAGCAAAGCGTCCAACTATTACCGGATTTACTAAAGTTCGTAATTCCCAAGCCCAATTAGAAGCGGAATAGGTAAAGCCGTAACTCACCATTTGTTTAACTAATTTGGGGTTCCAGCACAAACCTAATTTGAGATTTGCACCTAATTGAGTGAGTATAAATAAGACATATTGTTGAACTAACAAACCGACAACGGGAGACCAAGCACCAAACCCTTGAAAAGCCATCGGTATGGCAATTATGTAGTAGCTAATTTGACTAATTAACTCGTTGAAAGCAACACGTTTAAAATTAAGATCCCGTTCCAATTTCACTGTGGAAGGTACTTTTAAAAGAGTGGGGGGAATTGTAAAAGCTAAAGCTAATGAAAGTGATGAAACTTGCTTAATTCGGAGAAAATCAGCAATAATATCTCGCCCTAAAGCCATACTTAAAGTCAGAAATAAGCTCACACCAAGTAAAATAGTGAAAGCCTGATTGTATTCTTGTTGTTCTGGATTCTCTGTTTTACGTACTAGATAAACATCCAAACCCCAAGGTCCTAAACGGTAAAGAAACACTGCAATTCCCGAAGCAGCACCAAAAAAACCGTATTGTTCCGGACCGATTACTCTGGTAATAAATATCACGCTTGCCAAGCTGAGTAAAATACCCAAACCTTGACGAATAACCATGATAAATCCGCCTTTTACGGCTTGATTACGTAATCCCATATTGATAATATATAAAAAGGTTTAAGGTCAAAGGTCAAAGGTCAAAGGTCGAAGGTCTAAGGTTGTAGAATTAATGGCTTTTAATTTCTAATTTGTTTCAGGAGATATCATGAAACAGTACCAACCTTATTCTTAACTAGACTCTTTTTCAATCCTCGAATTTTATCGTAGGTTTGATAACCGAATAAAGCTAACATTGCGATCGCGATGGTTAAACGTAAATACATTGATGTAAAACGTATTTGGGGGTAATGTTTTACAGCTTGTTGACAGTAATATTTTGCTTGTTTATAATCTTTTTCTTGCTCAATAGCAGACCAAGCTGCAAAAATATTCATCCATCCATAGCTGCGATTTTTTAAATAAAGTAAGTTTTCTGGAATATTTTGAAAAGTCTTTTCTATGACTCTCGATAGTTGAGGAATTATTTTTTGATTGCTTTTAGTTGTATTCTGAGAATGTCTTCGATAGAGAGTCAATGGTTCTTTGATTACTGCAAAAGGATAGATTAATGCAATACGAGTCCACATATCTCTATCTTCACCAACGGATAAATCTGCATCGAATAAGCCTACTTTCTTGAAGCATTCAGCACGAATCATTGTCGAACTACCAGTAGATATCATATCTCGAACCACAATTTCTTTCCATACATTTCCCTCAGCGTGAGAAACTATTGATACCCCTGTAGGTTGACTAAATTGGTCTATAAAAGTCGTCCAAGTGTAAGTTAAACCTATGGTGGGATTAGCATCAAGACAGTTTACTTGTTTTTCCAATTTTGTCGCTTCCCACAAATCATCAGCATCAAGAAAAGCAATATATTCCCCCTGAGCGTTGTTAATTCCCGTATTTCGTGCTGCGGATACACCCTGATTTTCTTGAGAAATCAACTTAACTCGCTCGTCTGTGATTTGTGAAACCCATTCCACAACATTATCCGAACTTCCATCATTTATAATCAATATTTCAAAGTCCCTAAAAGTCTGTTTAAAAGCACTCTCCAGAGTTTCCGGCAGATAAGTCATCGCATTGTAAGCTGGAATAATTATAGATACTTTTGACATAATTCAATTTTGGATTTTAGATTTTGGATTTTAGATTGCCGGGATGAAGAGTTAGTTGATAGTTGATGGTGGATAGTAGTTAGTTGATGGTTGATGGTTGTTTTGAATTATTAAATTTCTCCCCATCCCCTTGTCAACTGTCAACTGTCAACTGTCACATTTTCACAGTGGAGAAACGACGACGTATTGTGTAAATAGAGGATTGGATGCGGTTGAAACCGTTGTTTCCCAAGATTTGCGAAAGCGCGATCGCAAAGTTTAAACGAATCATTTTGGGAAAAAAAAGAATTGGAGAATAATGTTTAATTGCTTGGTTGCGAAAATAAGCTGCTTGTTTAGAATAACCTGTTTGCAGAGCTTTCCAAGCCAAGTAAATATTTGCATAACCATAGGTACGGTTTTTTAAATAAGATAATTCTTGAGGAACTGATTGAAATACTTGCTCTATTGAACGTAAATCTTGTTCGAGCATTTGCCAATTTTTAGTTGTATTATTGGGATGTTGACGATAAAAAACTAAAGGTTCTTTGATTAGCATGATAGGATAACGTAAAGCGATACGTACCCAAAGTTCCCAATCTTCAGAAGAACGTAAGTTATTATCAAAGTTTCCTACATCTAAACAGCTACGACGAACTATTACAGAAGAAGTTACTATTGTATTTTGTTCTAATAATGGTTTAAGAGCATCACCTTCGACATTCGATATAAAGGTTCTTCCCAGAGATTTGCCTTCCTGATCAATCATCGTCATTGCACTATGAACCAAACCCACTGACGGATTATCTTTAAAACATTGTAATTGCTTTTCTAATTTAGTAGGTTCCCACAAATCATCAGCATCAATAAATGCAATATAATCTGCTTTTGAATTTTTAATACCTATATTTCTTGCTGCTGAAACACCTTGATTTTCTTGAGAAATTAATTTAACTCGCGAGTCTACGATATTGTAAAACCATTCCACAATATTGTCGGAACTTCCATCATTAATAATCAAAACTTCAAAATCTGTAAAAGTCTGCTTCAAAACACTTTCTAGAGTTTGTGGCAGATAATTCATTGCATTATAAGCGGGAATAATTATAGAACAACATGGCATTTGAATAAAACCTTTTTTTTACATAAATTGTGTTAAAAAATATTATGTACTTTTAGATAATTTTACTACCGTATTTAAGTATAATTTTATGGAGCATAATTAACTAACTACTTTAAGTAATACCATCTATTCTATCCATCCACCTTTGATCTTTGACCTTTAACCTTTAACCTTTAACCTTTAACCTATTTTTAATTAATTCTAAAATCACATCGCGATACTTTAAAGCAATCGCATCCCAACTAAATCTTAAAGCATTATTTATCGCTTTTTCCTGCCAATTTTCTTTGAAAATTTTTAACACTTGAGATAATGCATCAGCGTATATCTCTGGGTTTGTCACATCGCATAAAATACCGCTATCACCAACAATATAACGACGCATTTCGTCATCTGTTGCAACTACTGGTAAACCACTTGACATTGCTTCAATATAAGCGAAACCAAAGGGTTCATTGAGAGAAGGAAGTGTAAATATATCCGCACTACGATAAACTTCTGGCATTTTTTGAAAAGGAAAAGTACATATTTTAAAACGATTTGAACCAAGTAATTTATCACCTCGTGCTTGAAAATAATTTTTATCTGGTCCGTCTCCACATAGCAATAAACTAGCTTCAGATAAACGAGAAACTGCATTAATAGCTAAATCGACTCTTTTATGATTGTTACGATTTAAAGAAGCTACACACAATATAACTGGTTTATTTAAACCAAAATCTATCTTGTTTCCTTGAGGAGTAAATTGTTTTAAATCAACTCCATTAGGAATAATCTTTACTGTTTGTGTTGGTTTAATATTGCGAACAAATCCAGCAGTTTTTTCATCGTAAACCACTAAATTATCAGGAGAAAAAAATAAATTTCTCTTCAAACATTTTCCCTCTGCTAATAAACTATTATGTTCAACATAAAGTATAGGAGTACCTTTAATAGCACGTACAGCAGCAGCAATTGCTAAACCCCCATAGTCATTACAAGGAAATATTAAATCGGGAGAATTAAATAAGCAGCGAGTGACACAAGGGAAGAAATTAGTTAAATGCTCAATAATAATTTCGGGATGATTTGCAAAGCGATGGACTAAATTTTTAATTAATGGTTGGTTGATAAAATCATAAGTATAAGCGCGAGGAATACCCCCAGACAAACGAGAGAATTCACCGCAATCAGCACCACTCAAAAGTTCTACTTCAAAGTAATTACTCAGACGACGAGTTATTTCGATGGCAAAAATTTCCGAACCACCACTCCAATTCACACCCGCACTCGGATGAATAATAGTAATTTTATAAGGATGTTTTTTATTGATTAACTCTCCCTGCGGACTATTGATAGATTTAATTAATTTCTGAGTCATTCTATTTTAGATTTTAGATTTTAGATTTTAGATTTTAGTCTTAAAAAAAAAGATTCTTGTACTTGAACCATTATTAAATAAGCTTAGAGGTTAAAGGGAACGCTACCATTACCAATCACTCAACGAACTATTAACTGATAAATGATAACTGTCAACTGTCAACTGTCAACTATTTCCTCCCATCCCACAATTGCAAATAACAGCCACCAATAAAAAAATAAAGTTGTATGATTCCAAACATTATCAGTAGCCATTCCTAAAAGTATTGCCGCAAAAATTGCTATCATTGTTACACAAAGTCTTCTACGGGGACTTCCGAGTAGTGAATCCCGCAAATATTTTCCTAAAAAAACTATTTGTATTCCCAGAAATACAATAAAACTTGTAAATCCGATAATTCCCGTTTCTGCAAGAAATCGCAGATAATCATTATGAGCGTAATTCTGAAAATAAGTTATATATTGACTGGTACCCAAACCATATCCTAATAGCGGTGATTGTTTCCAAGCATCTATTAAAAATGACCATTGGGCAATTCGCCAATTTGCACTGTTTCCATCTCCAAATGATAATAATATTGTTCGAGATATATCTAAATCTTGATTAAATAATGGTGTTTCTAAAAGTGCATTGAGCTTTTCATAACCAAATTCGGTACTTGCAAATAAATAAAATGTTAATACAATGAATAAAATCCCCCCAACTAGTCTTAAGAAATTTAATTTAGGCGCAATCAAGGCAATTATAAAAACTGACATCATAATTAAACTGGTGAGAGATTTTGTCATCACCATAAAGAATGCCAAAGTTCCTAATAATATCAACCAAAACCAACGATTTTCCTTTGCGTGGCCGAGTTTCCATAACGTTAAACTAATAAATAAAAATAAGAAAGTACCAAATGTACTGGGATGTCCAATAGTTGAATTTAGACAATTTCGACAACTGATAACATCAGGAAGACGTGAAGGTATTACAAGTTGTAAAAATCCTACTGTTAACGGTACTAAAAGACTAAAAAATAAGACGGGGATAACTTTTTGCGGATGAATCTTTCCTTTTAATTGCATCACCAGCAAATATATCATTAACCAAGAAAATATTCGCGTCCATTCTCTAATTCCATCTATTAAATAGGTTTTTCCTAATAATCCCCAACCAACTATTGGTAAAATTACCCATATTCCTAAAAACCCTACCCATCCCGCAAAAACCCAGAAAAATTTATCTGTATGAACTTTTTGTCTGATTAAAATTTTAACTATTACATAAAGTATCGTTAACCCATCCAAACCAATTGCAAAAGCAGCAGGTACTTGCTGTGCCGAAAAAGGATCTAATGAACTACGTAATACTAATAAAGTTAATACCGCTTGTTCAAATCGAGCAAAAAAGAATATCAGTACCGCTACTACACCCAAAAGCAACCCTACCACTACAGGTATCGCACCAGCCCCAAATCCTACAGCTGCACCAATTCCAACTCCTGCCAATCCTACCAAAAATGACAGGTAAGAAGAATTGTTGAACTGTTTATTAGTTAACATCTTTATCTTCTTCCCCCCGGAGTTAAATATCTTGTCGGTTGATAACTTTTGACGGGATAACGATAATATTCTTCTGTTAAACTCGACATTCCATTAACTACTACTCCTAAAATCGATATCTGATTACTCGTCAATTCCGATACTGCTCTTTGCAAAATTTCTTTGTTGGTAAAGCTGGGACGTGTCACCAAAACGACTCCATCACTCTGTTTACCCAAAGTTGACGCATCCGCACAAGCACTTAAAGGCGGAGTATCTACAATCACTAAATCGTACTCTTTCTTCGCTGATTCTAGAATCGATTTCATTTCTACCGACTCTAATAACTGCGAAGGTCTTCCGTGGAGTTCGCCACAAGTTAAAATATCTAAATTATCTACATCAGTCTTTTGTATTGCATCAACAAAGCTCCTCTTACCCTCAATTATTTCAGTAATCCCTGGTTTGGGTGGTAAATTAAACAGAGTATGTTGCACTGGTCTGCGTAAATCTGCATCGATTATCAGTGTTTTTCGAGACAACATTGCCGAAACTGCGGCTAAGTGAGAAACTACCACCGATTTACCTTCTCCGGAAATGGTGCTGCTAACCACAATCAGGTGCAATACAGCATCATTGCGAAACTCCAAGGTTTTGAATAACATTCGGTAAGGTTCCACCAAACCAATTTGGTCTAAAAATCTATCTGAAGGTTCTAATACCAAAGTTTTCGCAGGTAAACGTGGTAATACTCCTAGTAATGGTAATTTAAGTAGTTCTTCGGCTTCTCTTGGGTCTCTTAATGTGTTATCCATCAATTCTAAGAGTAAAATCACACCAGTAGCTAAAATACCGCCAAAAACCGTAGCTAAAGCCAAAACTACCGACTTTTTCGGTGATGCTGGCGAATTTGGCACTGTAGCTGATTCGATAACTCGGACATTACTTACCTTTTGAGCTTGAGCAATTCTTGCTTCTTCTAACTTGCTTTGCAAAAACTTTAAACTTGCCGCTGCTTCTTCCCGTTGACGGACAAGTGTTGTTAAAGGCTGCTGTTTAATTGGTAATTGAGCTAAACGAGCTTGTAAATTCGATGTTTGTGCTTGTACGGTTGCTAATTTGTTTTCAATTGCTAAACGTTCAACTTCTTTGGTTATTAACTGAGAAGTTAACTGTTGAGAAAGTTGATCGTTCGCTATCTTGTTGGAAGCAACTGCTTGATTTGTCGATGATACTTGAGCTAATTGCTGTTGGTACATCTGACGAAAAGCATTGCGTTTTTCCTCTAACTCGATTACTTGGGGATGATTTTGAGTAAACCGTAACCGCACTTCTACCAATTGACGCTCCAACTCTGCTAAAGCTGCTCGCATTTTGACTAATTCTTCATCCGAGCCGCTGCGTACCGCAGAATAAGCACTGCTCAAATTACCCGCATTCGTAATTTGTCGTAAAGAACTTTCTTGCGATCGCACTTCTTGGAGTAAAGCACTCAAAGTTCGTTCTTGCTCTTCTAATGATGCTAAATTCTCCACCAAAGCTTCGGTTTGTTCGTCAAATGCAACAATACCGCTAGCTTGTCTGTACTGATTTTCTGCGGCTTCAGCTTGTTGCAATTTCGTTGTTGCAATCGGCAGTTGTTTATTTTCTAAAAATTCCTGAACTTTTGTCGCTTCGGAACTAATAGCTTTAATATCATACTCAACCATCGCTGCTGATAAAGCATTGAGCAATTGAGCCGCTAATACTGGGTCTTGATTTTCATAGCTCAGTTGTAAAATATTAGTTGCTGGAACGATTTTTACGCTCAAATTTTTACGTAAATATGCCGTATCTATTTTGTCTTCTCCAATACTCTGCTGATTCCTACCTTGGGATTGAGAATTATATATCTCAATTGCTTTATTCAACACCCGTTGCGATTTTACCAACTCAGCTTGGTCTGCCAACGGACTCGGGCCACCCGGAGTCGCATTTCCAACCTGAGTTAAATCTCGACCCAATTCAGAAACACTCACCTGTTTTCCTATTAGCATCAACCGCGCAGATGTTTGATAAACTCGCGGAGTAACACTAAGATAAGCCACAGCCCCACCAATCACCGCTGCAAAAGTTGCCAGCGCAGGTAAGCTTCGTCGCTTTAACACCATTAGTAAGGATGAAATACCTTTCTCCATGTTGATAGTTGATAGTTGACAGTTGACAATTGACAGTTGACAGTTGATGGTTGCTTCTTGAATCTTAACTACTATCCACTAACCACTATCCACTAACTCTTAACTCCTAACTCCATGTCCTAACGGACACGCTACGCTAACACTCCTAACTCCTCACTGTTAACTGTTTACTGTTTTCTGATTTTTTCGGATTCATTTCTGAAGGAAAACCCAGCAGATTTTCGTATAATTTCAAAGTTTCATTCGTAATATATTCCCAGCTATAGTTTACATTTACATAATTTTGTGCATTGTAAGCCATTACTGCCATATGGTTTGAGTTGTGGGTAGCCCAGGATAGTTCTTGAATACAAGATTCCAAGCAACCGGCTGCAAATAACCGACCTCTACTTCCACCAATCAATTGCTGATGGGGTGGTATATCACTTGCTAATATCGGAATTCCTTCACGCATTGCTTCTAACATTGCCATTGGTAATCCTTCCACATCTGAAGGTAAGACAAATAATCCAGCCCCCCGGACTATTTCTGCTAACCGCGCTCCTCGTAGTTCCCCAGCAAATACAATGTTGCGATCGCCAGCAATTTGCTCTAATAATTTGGCAGTAAAATTTTTTGTATTACTAACACCCCCAGCTAAAACTAGCTTCCAGTTTGATAATTGTAAATTAGTAAAGGCTTCTACAAGTAAGTCGGGACGTTTTTCTGGTACTAATCTACCCAAAAATAAAATATATCGTCCCTGCTCAAGTCCTAATTTAGTTCCGTAGCCAAAATCTGGATCGGAATTTACATAACTAGCTGGAGCAGTAGGAATATATACGACTTCTCTACCGTAAGTTTGTAAAAAATAGGTCTTGAGCGCATCAGAAACTGCAATCATTCCGTGAGCGCAACGTACTGCTGTCTGTTCACCCATTTGAATCAAACGAGTCGAAAAATTCCCCCATTTCGCTCGCTGCCAGTCTAATCCATGACAGGTAACAACAATCTTGGATTTTGTGGCAATCCTCGATAATCCTGTAAATAAAGATGGACCGAGAGCCTGAAAATGAATAATGTCGTATCTATTACCAGTGGTAGCTAATGCTCCCAGTGCAGATGTAATAAAAGCATCTACACCTCTCATCCGTATATCTGGTAAAGAAATCACTTTTACACCTTCAAAATAGTAGTTCTCCAACCAAGAACTATCGGTATAAGAAGAACGAGCAAATAAATCTACATGATGACCTTGAGCTACCATGCGGGGATAAACTTCCGCACAATAATGCTCAATTCCACCCTGTCTGGGAGGTAGACCTTTTGCACCAATTACTGCAATTTTCATCTTTCGCTCGTTTTTGCTCTCAAGATGGTTATAACCGTTAAACGCTAACAGATTGTTTTAAGCTTTGTTCCCAACGTTGCCACATTTGACTGTAAACTTGATTGACTACAGTGCTAGCAGCATAAGGCTGAGCGCTTTTTACACATTCTGCAACTGGATAATTTTCTGGATGCATCGCAACTTGACGTAAAGCCGAAGCGATACATTGGGGTGTTCGCGTTTGACAAACAACCCCACTTTTGTGAGATAGTAACCTCGGAGTGTCACCAGCTTCTGTTGTCACGATTGGAGTTCCGCAAGCAAGGGCTTCTAAAACCACAAACGGTAATCCTTCAAATGCACTGGTTAAGACTACAGCATTGCTAGCCCGATGTAAATCAGATAATTCTTGTTGTCGAACTATTCCTAACATTGTGACTCGTTGCTCTAATCCCAAGGTATTAATTTCATTTCTTACTGTAGTTGCTAATTCTCCCTCACCCGCAATCAACAAGTGAATATTCGGCTCGTCTAATGCTTTGATTGAACGTATTAATAATAAAGGGTCTTTTTGTGGATGCAATCTACCCGCGAACAGCACAAAACGGGTATTTTCGTCAAGATTCAATTTGTTTGCTAATTCCCCTCTTTGGCGATCGCGCTCTTGATCAGAAACTGGATAAAAAACTTGTTCGTCAAAAGTATTGTTCAACAAGCTTACCCTATCTGAGATATCGGGATAACGCTGTTGATAAAGTGAGATAGAGTCACTATTGCACGAGTAAATGTAGTCAAATTGTCCTACTAATAAACGTTCTAAAGCAAAATAAGCGGATGGGAATCTGCGCCACAAAATTGCATTTTTATCATCTACAGATGTCATCTGCTTTTTGATATCGTTTTGGATAAACAGCGTCTTTTCCCCTTTCCATTTCAAAGTCGCTATTGTCGGCTCCAGTCGATAAAAATGCATAAAATCAGAAGCATAGCAATGTCCCATCATCGCAGCGGTATATTTAACCGTTGTCGGTACCATACCCCTAACGTTATCGTCTTCAACCACAAATAAAGGCAGGAACTTAATTTCTCTTCCTAGAAATTCTCTGGTTTGCCATCTATCTAAAGTCTCATTTTTATGATTTGCCGTTCCAACAAGTCTGACCTCAAATTCCTTCGGAGCATACTTGATAAAAATATTGATTAATGTTTGTATTCCTCCAATCGTAGTATTCCAAGGATTATATTGGTAAAAAATTGTTAAAACTGGCTTACGCATTGCTAACCATCCCGCACAATAATAGTATTAGAATTAGACGCGCAATTTTTGAGTGATAGCATCGACAAGAGTAGTCTCTTGCCGTCTAAAATATTACACTGTTCAAAAAAAATTACTCCTCCAATAGCAGTATTTTTAACGATTTAATTAAGTCAATAGTCAAAATTAAATCTTGAACAAAATTTAAACAATCCTTTACCACCAACATAAAAACATCAATAGTGAGATAAATTTTACGTAAAACAGCTTTTATTCTTCATAGAAAATTTATCACATTTTTAAAATAGTAATCTTAATGGTATCCAAATTACCAAATTAGTCCAATCTTTACGAAAATTTTACTTAAAATGCATCAGAATATATCTTCTAAATAAATATAAATATCAAATTTGTGTTAACTACCCACATCGTGACAACCTTTACAATAACTTCATATAAAATTCAATAAAAACCATCCCTTCGGTTCGTACACTACAAAAGTCGGGTTTTAGGTATAAATATCCATGAATGGTTCCCAGCCTCCAGTCTGTAAACCAGCGAGAAAACCTAGAGGCTGATAACTGATAACTGTTAACTGATAACTGATTAACTGGATTTCGCTTCCAAACTTTCCAAACGACTTCTAAGTTGTTGATTTTGCTCTTTGAGTTGTTCAAGTTCGGAACGTAAATCCTTTACAGCAGCATCAGATGCAGTCTTCTTGACCACTTGTTCAATTTCTTCCTCAGCATAACGACGTACCCGTCCATCGGGGGTTTGTTCAGATAAAGTACGTAAAATGCCAATAGCTTTTTTATTTTCCATCTGTCCGAGTGAGGATGCTACAGCGACTTGAGTTAAAAAGAAAGTTTCTTGGGAGAGATTGGTTAATCTTTCTAAAATTCGTTCTAAATTGACCGTATTTTGAGCAAGAGAAACTTTTCCTAATGCGCGAATTGCTGCTAAACGTAGAGGTTGTGGTACACCTAATTTGGTATAATCTAAAATTAAATTTAAAGCAGCCTCACTAGTTTTTAATTCAGATAAACCGGCAATAGCACCATTTCTAACAACTTCATTCCAACCGGCTTTTGATTGTAAAATATGTTCAAACAGCTGCAATACTTCGGCTTCATCGGGTTTCTCTTCTCCCATGGTTGCAGCAATCGAACCGATAGAAGCTGCGGCTGCGGCTTCAACATAATAACTTTCATCCCCAGTTGATAAAAGTTTCTTCAAAGCCTCATAGCTACAATTTGTTTTGATTTTACCAAGAGTTTGGGCTACAGTTCGTCGCACATAAGGATTTTGATCTGATAAATATTCAATCAAAACCTCAAAAACTTGGTCTAACTGAACTTCCCCTAGTTGCTTGACAACTTCTACACGTACACCCCAAAAAGCATCATTTTTTAAAGATTCTGATAGAGCTTTCACCGCTTCCAAACTATTTTTTTTCGCTAAAGCAGCAGCAGCATAAATGCGGGAAACGGGATTTTGATCGTGGAGTAACTGAGCTTTCAACTCTGGTATGGGATATTCCAAAGTTACAGTTTTGAGATAATGATTTCCGACATCAAAGCTGATAAAATCGGGTTTCTTCTCTGAGGGGAAGTAAAAACTTTGTTCTTTCTCCGAAACCCGTACCGTAAAAACTTTCAAATCATCTGGTTCGATATAACCCAAACCGATGGGAATTTTTAAATCGAATAAACCTTGATTATTCTTATCTTCAGAAGTTACTTGAGTTTGAGTAACCGTTACCTTGGCTAAATTTGCATCCCCATCCCAACTATAAACAACCTTAAAATCCGGATGTCCACCACGGTAAACATATTGGTCAAAAAGAAACGTTAAATTACGACCAGTGGCTTTTTCAATTGCTCGTAACAAATCTATAGTTTCCACAGTTTGATGAGCATTATCGTTCACAAACGTCGCAATCGCTCGCCAAAATAAATCATCTCCCAACTGCGATCGCAACATATGATAGACACAAGAACCCTTTTCATAAATATGGCGGTCATAAAGTTCAATAGCTTCTCGGTAGACATGAGTTACCATCGGACGACGATAGCGACTCGTGTCTTCAGCAATATAACGACGTGCTTGCTGTAAACGATAGTAATCTGCTTCTTGAGAACCATATTCATGTTCAGTCCACATTACCTCAGAATAACTTGCCATCCCCTCCTTAACCCAAGCATGAGACCAATGTTTAATGACTACTAAATCGCCAAACCATTGGTGAGCTAATTCATGAACAACTAAACTTTCAGCATTGCGGTTATCAACAGCTGCTTTTTCATCGAGTAAACATCGATCAGTTAACAGTGTAGTATTGGTATTTTCCATCCCCCCAAAAATAAAGTCATCAACGCAGACTTGAGCATATTTAGGGAAAGCATAAATATAACCGTATTTTTCGCTGAGAAACTCCATCATTTGCGGAGTTTTACCCATAGTGCGTTTCGCATCTGCTGAGCGTGGTTTTTCTACGTAATAAGTGACAGGTTTACCATGCCACTCATCGCTTATCTCCGCAAAATCACCGACAGCCAGAGTCATTAAATAAGTCGGATGAACCTGCTTTTGTAACCAATGATAAACTTTATGTTCTCCATCGTCCTCAGCGGAGACTAATTCACCATTAGAAATTACCATTAAAGGTTTAGGAACTGTTACCCGAATTTCCGAAGTAGACAACTGACCAGGATAATCAAAGCAAGGAAACCAAAAGCGGGAATCTTCGTCTTCTCCCTGAGTCCAAACTTGAGTAGGTTTATCGGGATAATGTGCATCTGGGAGAATAAAATAAATCCCGCGCTGGGGTTTTTCTACCGAATAGCCGATAATAATTTCAACTCGTCGATTGACTTGAGTCGGCGAATCCAATTCAATATCTAAATATTCGCCATCGTAATCAAACTTCTGTGGGGTTCCGGCAACAGCAACCGACTCAATATTCAATTTAACAGCATCTAAGCGCAAGCGGTCTACCCCATCTCGTATCGGGGCTAAAGTTATTTTACAAGTACCGCGTACAGTTTTTGAGGGTATATCCAAATTCAGATCGAGAAAAATATGCTTGACCTGTCCGGGACGATCGGGATTATACTGCGGTTTTGCACCCGGTAATACAAAAGATTTATGGCGCGGATTTTCCGTATCAAAATGTGACTGTAACATCTATATCTATTTACCTTGTAATCGCTAAAATTTTGAATGTAGTTAAGAAAAAATAACAATTGCTGGTGAGTTCTCACCTGTGGAACATTCCTTGATTTGACAGCCCATTATTTATTTTACGTCTCAAATGGTTTTCCTGGAGTATAAAGACTTTGGGAAAGATTTTTCATCTAGATTAAAATAATTTGTCACTGTTACTCAAAATTCCATTGTTGATGTAAATTTTGCCAAATTTAGAAATCGATGGTGTGTAGAATTACTAATTTTATCAGTAAATCCCGATAATCTAAATAATGAAATATGAAGTATAGGTAAATCAGTGAACAGTTATCAGTGAACAGTTATCAGTTATCAGTTATCAATGAAGCGTATTCTTTATGACATATTGGTTGCTCCCTATCTGAACAAACACCATATACCAAAGAAGGGGACTCTCAACCTTTAATTGATAACTGATATTACATACCGCAATATGTTTGTCAAAACATTAAAGCTGGAATGCCTAACTTTTTATTTCATTACTGCCAACTTATGAAAAAAAATCATACAAAGAATGTCTAAACTAAAGCCTAAGTTTTTAATTCCGGTAATTGGTGCTGCGATCATCTTAGTTGGTGGTATAGCGACTTATTTATACTTAAAAAGCGGACCATCAGGAGGTATTGCCGATGCTACCGCTAGTGCCAAATTAGTTCCAGATGATGCGATGATGGCAACTTATATTGCCACAGACTCAACAGTTTGGTCAAAGTTGGAACAATTTGGTACTCCCGAAGCTCAAAAAATAATCGCATCCGGTTTAAAGAGTTTTAATGACAATTTGTCAAGCGATAATAGTATTTCTTACGATAAAGACTTAAAACCCTGGGTTAGTGGTGTAATGATAGCCGTACTACCCCCACAAAAAGTCCAACCCGCACAAGATAGTCCCTCAGCAGGAGAAGCTAATATCTTGATGGTGGTAGGAATCAAAGACAAAGTACAAGCTTTAAATTTCGCCAACAAACTCAAGCAGCAGAAAGACGTTAAAAGCACCGAAATCGACTATAAAGGTCAGAAAATTCAAGAAACCAAAAGTACAACAAATTCTACATACAGCACCATTTTAAATGACCATGTATTGTTTTCTGCTTCTCAAAATGCAGTACAGCAAGCAATCGACACATCAAAAGGAGAACCTTCTTTTTTAAGTAAATCAGGTGCTTTCCAAGTTATGGGAAATAATCTCAATTTAGAGAATACCTTGGCACAAATTTACGTACCTGATTATCCAGGTATGGTAAAGAATTTAATTGCTAATAATCAGCAAACCCGATTACCACCCCAAACCTTGGAACAGTTAAAACAGGTAAAATCCGTGGTTGCGGGTATTGGTGTTGATGATAGCGGACTGCGGATGAAAGCAAACGCGAATTTAAATTCCCAATTAGTAAAATATCACTACGAAAAAACCAATGGTAGAGTATTGTCCCAATTTCCCCAAAATACCATCGCTTTAATTAGTGGAGGAGGTATTAATAAATGGTGGACAGCTTTTGTCGAACAAGCAAAAGACGCTCCTGAACTTAATGTAATGCTTCAACAAGCAAGGGGACAATTACAATCAGTCGATCTCGATTTAGATAAAGATATTTTTGGCTGGATGGATGGGGAATTTGGTATAGCTGCTATACCCCTAGAAGAAGGATTATTAAAGCAAGTTGGTTTCGGGGGTGCATTTTTGTTTCATACTGGCGATCGCAAAACTGCGGAAGCAACATTGAGTAAGTTAGATAATCTTGCCAAAGCCCAATCAATTCAACTTTCCCAAAAAGATATCAACGGTAAAAAAATCACCGAATGGCAAATCCCCGGACAAGGTGCATTACTAGCTCACGGTTGGTTAGATGAAAAAACGGCTCTGTTAACCCTCGGTGGCCCCATCGCTGAAATATTAAGTGATAAATCATTTCAACCCCTCAACAGCGGCGAAACTTTCCAAGGTATTACAGCAACATTACCAAAAGAAAACGGCGGTTACTTATATATAGATATGGAAAAAGCCCTACCCGTAGTCAATCGTTTTTCCCCACCCACACCAGAAGCCACCGCAATCCTCAACTCAATTCGCGGAATCGGTGTTACCGCAACCAGTCCTAATAAATCTCTCACACAAATGGAAATGTTATTAGCATTGAAACCAAAAGAATAGAGAATTGGTAATGGGTAATCGGTAATTGGTAATTGGTAATGGGTAATGGGTAATGGGTAATTGGTAATGGGTAATGGGTAATGGGTAATCGGTAATGGGTAATTGGTAATGGGTAATTGGTAATGGGTAATGGGTAATTAAATTCGTTCTATCCTTTTCAATTATTGTCTAGTTTTATCTAACAATTTAGTTATGGCTTCAAGCCCTTGTCCTTAAAATAAAAATCAACTTCAAGGCACCTCATAGCGTGAGGATTTAGATCCCCGACTTCTTGAAGAAGTCGGGGATCTGAACACCGTGATTTCGATACATACAAATAGGATTGCTATATTCCCAATTCCCCACCACGGATTTCACCGAACAAGGCAAAAGTAAAGAAAAATAAAAATGGTTTAAGCACCATTATTTATTTATGGAACGAAGTAAAAACATTTGTTTCGAGACACGTAGTGCCTTCAAACAATACGTCCTTATCAAATCCCCTTAATTTATTTATGGGGATTATCTTTTTACTTTTTACTTTTTAAAGATTTAATTACCCATCACCCATTCCCAATTACCTATTAATATTCTTTTCAACCTACTCTATAATTCCTTAAGGGGCTTATTATTCTTACAGAGAAACTTTTTCCTAATTTCAAAATCAACAAGTAAATTAATTAATATTACTGATGGTTATCGCGACAAAAGACACTGTTCCACTATCTACACGCTTGATCAATGGATTATTAGGAATCAAGCCACTGTACGGTATAGCCAAACATCAAGCCCGTAAAATGATGGTTAAACGCGGAGAAAGAATTGGTGTACCTTGGAAAAAACAAGTGGAAGAAATGAAAGCTGTTGATTGGGAAAGTGAAATAAAGAAGGTAGAAAATCCCAGCCTTGCTTATCCCGATTATTATCTCACTTCCTTCCACGCTTATGAGGAAGGTAATCTCGGTTGGAAACCCGCTTTAGAATTAGAAGTTGCAGCTTTGACGGTTCACTCTACACTATTTAATCAAGCTGGTGAATTAACAGGAGATTCAAAATTACGCAGTTCTTTTCACAATGTTGTTTGTTCACAAATTCCCCAACCACAAGATATTTTAGATTTAGCTTGCGGTGTCGGTTTAAGTAGTTTTGCTTTGCAAGAAACTTATCCCCAAGCCAAAGTTACAGGTTTAGATTTATCTGCTTATTTTCTCTCAGTCGCTAATTACCGTTCACAACAACGTCAAGCTAATATTAATTGGGTTCATGGAGCAGCGGAATCTACAGGTTTACCTGATGCTGCATTTGATTTAGTTTCAATTTTCCTAACTTGTCATGAATTACCCCAATCTGCAACTAGAGAAATATTTACAGAAGTGCGACGATTATTGCGTCCTAATGGTTATTTGGCAATTATGGACATGAATCCCCAAAGTAAAGTTTATCAGCAAATGCCGCCTTATGTTTTTACTTTACTCAAAAGTACCGAACCTTATTTAGATGAATACTTTACTTTAGACATTAAAGAAGCTTTAGTTAATGCTGGTTTCCAAACTCCGATAATTACTCCTAACAGTCCCCGTCATCGTACTGTAATCGCTAAAGTAATCAAATAGCTTTGACTACTAATTTAGAAGAATTGCACAGATTACACCTTTAGCTTTGGATGTCGGGTTTTGATCAGATTTGTAAGGGTGTTACAGATATTTATACTAAAAACCCGACTTATGTACGTTTACTTAAAGGGATGGTTGTCATCGAATTGACGTTAGTTTATGAAGAAAAAATTTCCAGATACAAATCAGTTTTGAAGGTTTTTGAGATTTTTGATAATTCGTTTTATTTGTTAATACATAATTTTTAAAAATTTGACAAATTATTTAAAAACTTAGTTAGTTGAAATAAAGATAATTATTGGCATTTAAATATTTTTGGATTTATGGGATTTAAATTATGTCTATTTTATCTACTCAGCTTAAATGTATGATAGATATCTATAGTTACCTTGATATGTTAAAATAAATACAAAATATCATACAGAGAAATCGTTCTCAAAATTGAGATGTCGCAGTAGATTGCGATCGCGATGATTCGATGAAATCAAATTTGACAGAGAATGTATCAGCAACGTTGTAATAAAGCAATAAAAATCCGACCTTACGGGTTAGATTTTTTGCCTAATAAAATGTTATAAGTCTTTAATGTAAAGTGTGGAATAAAAGCCAGAGAAATCAACATGAAGGTATACTATTACAGCAACTTGCTGAGTAAATTAACTGGCATTGTGGGAGTGACGGGCGTTTCTTTACTGATGGGTTTGCCAGTCAGAGCAAACAATGCACTCAATCCGAGTCCTAGTGTTTTCACAGAGGCTCCTTATAACCGCAGTGGAACAGTTACCCTAAATACTGACACTAACGAGAATCAAGCAGCTATAGGGACACAAAAGAGCAGTAAACCAAGTAAAACTTTATTAACACAAAATAGCGGAGCGCTCAACCCTAGACCGAGCATTTTAGATGAGTGTCCTTATAACCGCGCTGCTTGTCCAGATAGAACACCTCCAACCGTCCCAGCACCAGCACCACTCCCAGCCCCAATTCCGGAAACTACACCTCCATTACCTCCAACAGCACCGGATGCAGAAACCGAACCAACTCAACCAACCACAGGAACTGAGAATCAGGACATCATTACCATAGCGGGGTCAAATCCTTCGTTTACAGTGCTAACTCAGGCTTTGAAAGCAGCAGGATTAGAAGATACCTTGAGAGGAGAAGGACCTTTTACAGTTTTTGCTCCTAGTGATGCAGCATTTGCTAAGTTACCACAAGATGCCGTACAAGATTTATTAAAGCCAGAAAACAAAGAAGTATTGGTCAAGATATTGACTTATCATGTAGTACCAGGTCAGGTACTTTCCACTGATTTAAAATCTGGTCAAGTTAAAAGCGTTGAAGGTGGACCAATTGTCGTTAAAGTTGACCCTGCGACAGGAGTACAAGTTAATGATGCTACCGTGGTTCAACCAGATATTAAAGCCAGTAATGGTGTGATTCACGTCATCGATAACGTGATTTTGCCTCCAGATTTGTAAAATCAGTTAACAGTTAACAGTTAACAGTTAACAGTTAACAGTTAACTGTTAATTGCTAAATAGGTAAACGGTCTATATCTTTATTGTGACCAATCACCACCATTGCAGAACCCTTGGACAGACGCTTATTGGGGTCTGGATTAATAATAAATTTTCCACCATTACTGTTATTACTTATAGCTATGACGTTTAAACCATAACGATTACGAAGCTGCAATTCTGCAACAGTTTTACCGTCAAATTCTTTAGGGATGGTTATTTCAACAATACTATTTTCCGGGTCGAGGTCGAATGTATCCAATATTGCTGGTTTCGTTAGTCGTTGAGCTAAAGCACAACCAGCTTCATGTTCGGGGAAAACAACTCTATCAGCACCAACTTTTCGTAATAATTTACAATGAACTTCGCTAGAGGCTTTAGCGACTACATGAGGTACACCACCTTCTTTGACATTTAAAGTGGTAATAATGCTTTCTTGAATATAATTACCAATTGCGACAATTACGGTATCAAACTCCAGAATTCCTGCTTCTTTAAGTGCAGCTGGTTCTGTTGAGTCTAGTTGTAAAGCATGACCAGTTATTTCTTCTGTTAAGGCTTGGGATACCCGTTTTTCATCAATATCTGTTGCTAATACTTCATGACCTAACTTATGTAAAGTTGAGCAAACAGAACGACCAAAGCGTCCTAACCCAATTACAGCAAATTGCTGATTAGTTTTATTTAAGTTACGAAAAAACCCTAATGACGACAGATTCACGTTTATTATCCTTAATTATTGCTGTCTTTGCCTAGGTTCCAAAATCGGTCATCATATATAAATATTTTTTTGTCCGATTACGATTATCTTACCATTTCAACTTACTTGAATCTAAATTGAATTTATAGAAAACAGGGAGTAGGGAATAGAAAATAGCTAATTAGCAGGTGATGAATTTTTATCAAAACTCATCCCACAAGTAAATTTTCTTCTGGATAATTAATTCTAGTAGGTTTGGGGTCACCAAGTACAGCGGACATTAACAATAAAACACCAACTCTGCCCATATACATAGTTAGAATTAATATCAACTTACCCCAGATAGAGATATTGCTGGTTATGCCTGTAGAAAGTCCGACAGTTGCATAAGCTGAAACTACTTCAAACAATATTTGAATGAAGTCAAACTTAGGGTCTGTAATTGATATTAAAATAGTGGAGATAATCACAGCGGTTACAGAACCAACTACAACGCCAATAGCTTTTAATATTAAAGATACAGCAATCCGACGTTCGTAGAGCAAAACTTCCTCTTTGCCTTGCAGAATTGATTTAGTTGAACTACTAAATACTCTCAGGGTTGTGGTTTTCATGCCTCCTCCAGTACCTCCAGGACTTGCTCCAATAAACATGAAAGCAATCGTAATAAACAGTCCCGTAGTTGTCATACTACCGATATCTATACTATTAAAACCAGCAGTTCTGGTAGTCACAGATTGAAATAAAGCTGCTAGTAATTGACTGCGAAAATTAAAATACTCTACAGTTTTAGGATTTTTTATCTCTACGAAAAAAAACGCTATCGTACCCAAAAGTAGTAAAAATATTGTTGTACTGGTGGCAACTTTATAGTCAAGTGATAGTACAATATGACGTGGTGTTTTGCGAAAGCGAGAGCTTAGCCAGAAAAACATTTCGAGGATTACTTGATATCCAATACCGCCAAAGATAATTAATCCAGAAATAGTTAATACTAATATGGCTGATGATTGATAACCAATTAAACTATCAGAAAATAAACTAAAACCTGCATTATTCCAAGCACTAACGCTGTGAAAAATTGCCAGCCACATTCCTTTATCCCATCCAAAATCTGGAACAAAAACCAGTAATAATAAAAAGATTCCCGTAATCTCAAAAAATAAGGTTGTGGCGATAATTGAACGAATGATTTGACCACTACCCTGCATTTCTCGTCTATCTAAGGATTGTTGAATGGCAATTTTGTGTCTTAAATTAAATCTACGTCCGGTCAACATGATTAAAAAGGTTGTAAATGTCATGTAGCCCAACCCACCCACTTGTGCAAGTAACAGAATGCACAACTGACCCCAAAAGGAAAAATCAGTACCAGTATCAACTACAGCTAAACCCGTCACGCAAACAGCAGAAGTTGCCGTAAATAAAGCCACTATTGGGTCATTCCACGTACCAGTAGCTGTAGAAAAAGGCATCAATAGTAGGATTGTTCCTACAGAGACTAATGCCAAAAAGCCAAAGCAAATTTTTTGAGAAACGGTCATATAAAAACTTGAACCAGGAATTATTCCATCTTATTGCGGATGGAGTATTTATCATCCCCAAACAAAACAGTTTAATTTAATTAATTTGACTTAATTAAAAATACACATGGTAGCCTACCAATATATGTATTTTAAATTGTGCAATAGTCATAACACATTACTTAACTTAATTCATGAGTGCAACACTAAGCCAGCAAATTCAGCAGTTTTACGATGCTTCCTCGGGTCTTTGGGAAGAGATATGGGGGGAACATATGCATCACGGTTATTACGGTGCAGATGGTAAAGAACAAAAAGACCGTCGTCAGGCACAAATTGATTTAATTGAGGAGTTGTTGCAATGGGCGCAGGTGCAACAAGCTGAGAATATTTTAGATGTCGGTTGTGGTATCGGTGGAAGTTCTTTGTATTTGGCACAAAAATTTAACGCTGCGGCAACTGGTATTACTTTGAGTCCGGTACAGGCACGGAGAGCTTGCCAGAGGGCTGTGGAATTTGGTTTACAAAATAGAACTAATTTTCAAGTCGCAGATGCCTTAAATATGCCTTTCGAGGACAACAGTTTTGATTTGGTTTGGTCTTTGGAAAGTGGCGAACATATGCCTGATAAAAACAAATTTCTGCAAGAATGTTACCGGGTACTCAAGCCGGGAGGAAAGTTGATTTTAGTGACTTGGTGTCATCGTCCCACGGAGGAATCTCCTTTAACCGCAGAAGAAAAGAGGCATTTAGAGCAGATTTATGATGTTTACTGTTTACCTTATGTGATTTCATTACCCGAATATGAAGCAATTGCCCGTCTACTACCTCTACAAAATATCCGTACTGCTGATTGGTCGCAAGCTGTAGCACCTTTTTGGAATATAGTAATTGATTCGGCGTTTACTCCCCAAGCATTTTTTGGTTTACTACGAGCTGGTTGGAAAACAATTCAAGGAGCAATGTCTTTGGGTTTAATGAGTCGCGGTTATGAACGTGGTTTGATTAAATTTGGTTTGTTAACCGGAAGTAAGGGTTAAGACGTGGGGGGATGGGGGGATGGAGTTATGAGTTATGAGTTATGAGTTATGAATTTTAACCTCTAACCTTTGACGTTTGACCTCTAACCTTTAACCTCTAACCTATTTCCAATCCAAAATCTAAAGCTTGTACTGAGCGAAGCGAATGTATCTAAAATCCAAAATTATTATGAGTCAAGTGTCACAAACAGGGTTGCAAAGTAGTTGGTTGTATGCTTTTTGGAAGTTTTCTCGTCCTCATACGATTTATGGTACGAGTTTGAGTGTTTTGGGAGTATATGTCATTGCTATTGCTTTGACTAATAGTGATTTTCCATTTCCAAATTCTTATTCTCTACTTTCTCTTTTAGGTGCTTGGGTAGCTTGTTTGTCGGGTAATATCTATATTGTCGGACTTAATCAATTACAAGATGTCGAAATAGATAAAATTAATAAGCCTCATTTACCTGTTGCTTCTGGTGAGTTTAGCCAACGCACGGGAGAGATAATTGTGATAATTACGGGTGTTTTGGCGCTGGGTTTATCTTGGTTGCTCGGACCCTTTTTATTTGCAATGGTGGCTATTAGTTTAACGATTGGTACGGCTTATTCTTTAGAGCCAATTCGTTTAAAAAGATTTCCTTTTTGGGCGGCGATTTGTATCTTTTCTGTACGAGGGGCTGTTGTTAACTTAGGATTATTTTTGCACTTCTCTTGGGTACTACAAGCTCAACAATCTATTCCACTTGCTGTATGGACTTTAACCTGCTTTATCTTGGTGTTTACAATCGCGATCGCAATTTTTAAGGATATCCCCGATATGGAAGGCGATCGCCAATACAATATCACAACTTTTACTCTCAAATTAGGCAAAGAAGCGGTTTTTAATCTCTCTCGCTGGTTATTAACTTTTTGTTATGCTGGGATGATTTTAATCGGAATATTGGGTTTTACACAAGTTAATTCAATATTATTCATAACAGTTCATTTTGTACTTTTAGGCTTGATGTGGTGGTACACTCAGCAAACTGATTTAGAAGAGAAAAGTTCTATAACTACTGCTTACAAGTTTATTTGGAAGTTATTTTATCTTGAATATTTAGTTTTTCCAATTTCTTGTCTTTTGGGTTAATTGTCTTTTATCTGGGTCGGACTTTATCCATTTTTTCGTTTAATTTTCTGTTGTCTTAGAGTTGTCAACCAATTCTAATAAAAGACGTAGCAGTGCTACGTCTCTACAACAAATTTCGGTGCTACTAACTCCTAACTTTTAACAGTTTATTTTTATGTTAAAAAATCTGCAACTAGATACCATTGTTCCCATTATCATTGTTATTTCAAGTATTTCTCTGCTGATTTATTTTGCATGGAAAACTTTAATTACTTCTAATTTATTTCAGAAAGGACTCAACTTTTACCAACAAAAAGATTATCAAAATGCAGAAGCTGTTTTTCGTAACGTGACTTCTATCAATTCTACTAATGATGTAGTTCGTTTACTTTTAGGTGATACTTTATTAAAACAAGGGAAAGTTGAACAAGCAATTGAAAAATATCAAGAAGTGATTATCCGCGCACCTAAAAAAGTAGATGCTTATTTACGTTTAAGTCGAATTTATATGCAGCAAGAACAAAAATCTCTAGCAATTGAATATTTACAAAAAGCTAAAGAAGTATTACAAAAACGTCAGCCGGAGAAAGCAGAAGAAATTAGTCAGTTATTAGAAAAATTGAATCAATAGAGAGTAGGGAGTAGAAAGTAGAGATAATAAGTAAAATATATAAAAAAAACTACTAACCTTTAGTCAGGTAGCAGGAAATTTGAACTTTACATAGTTCTAAAGGGAATATTTTTTCGGAATATCTCTACTCAGAATGGGATTTAGACAATAGTGAAGATTTTTAACAGTCTAAGTCCCGTAAAATTAAAGAAATTAAAACTTATTTTGCAGATTTTTGTTGTTTGCGCTTCCCTACAAACATACTGCCACCAACAGCTAAGATTCCTAAAGCGATGCTTGGTTCGGGTACGCTTGCTGCTACTGAATATTTTCCTTTACCAATGCGGAATGTGTGGTTATCCGTTTCAAAACCACCACCACCGACTTGAGAAATTACAATCTTGTCAAAGTTATCATTAATACCTGTGGAAAAGAACTCGAAGAAACCATTCTCTTTAATTCTCTCTTTATTAATCTTCTCTTTCGAGTCGATATCTAAATTGTGCGTTGCATTAAAGACAAAAGTTAGGTGATATTTACTGAAATATGAAATTTTTATTTTATGAAATAAAAAGTATTTTATTTGACATTAATATCAAGTTTAGTCAGTGTTCCTCTGCAATAAAATCACTTTTTACCGCTCGTTATATAAAAACAATCAAAAGTTTATAGGTAGTATTGTGAAGAAATAAAATTGTAGTTGATTAATCGCGATCGCTTTACGGCTAATTTAAATTTTGGGGATGAATTTAAGCCGGTGATGAAGAATAACTATCAATATAACTATATCTATACCTATAATCAATCGTAAATTATTCCAAATAAGAATCCGTTGAGGATTTGAGTCATCAACCTACCGTAGAGATTTAGCAATACACTCCGTCTCAAACGATGTGAAATAATGACTTGATATATTGAGTAACCAATGCCAAGTAAATAATTTCAAGTTGATTAAAAAAGTTTACTAGTTGACCAGATAATTATCAAAATGTATCCATCGGCTACATTACTGTAAAATTTACAGGGAACAGTCGCT
The DNA here is from genome assembly GCF_015207665.1 of Plectonema cf. radiosum LEGE 06105. GTDB lineage: Bacteria > Cyanobacteriota > Cyanobacteriia > Cyanobacteriales > Nostocaceae > Rivularia > Rivularia radiosa_A. Next base: position 7,676 of record NZ_JADEWL010000066.1, on the reverse strand, counting down.
GCTTCAGGAAGAGAATCAAACAGATTGCTAATTTTGTTCTAATTTTGTTCTATAAATTACGCAATCAATAGCAACGGAATTGTATTTATAAATTTGAGTTACTCACCCTAATTTCATTTATGAAAAAATTGCCGGAATTGATTCATAAGCAAAAACCTCAGATAAATAGTAAAGGAGAGTTCCGGGGAAAAATGCTTAAACTTGCCATAATATCGGCTGTAGCAGGAGGATTATTTGGAATTTTTTTGACAAGCAAGCCGTTTATGCAAGTTAATCTCAGTCGAGAAGAAGCAGATTTTTTTGCAGCTAATGTTGTTTCTCAAGGACAATTTTTACAGCTAAATCGTCCCGTAAATATTTTAGTGATGGGGATGAGTGTACTTCCTCCAGATACCCAAAATGCACCGGAAAATACGAAAAACTTGGGATATTTACCGCAAGTAAATTCTTTTGATGGGCTTTCCGACGTGATATTATTGATTCGGTTTGACCCCAAAAGGAAACAGTTAAATATACTTTCTATTCCCAGAGATACACGCACGGAAATAGAAGGATATGGTATTAGAAAAATCAATGCTACTAATCGTTTAGGTGGTGCTTATTTAAGTGCTAAAAGCGTCAGTAATTTATTAGGAGATATAGATATAAATGGTTATGTTCGTATCAATGTTTTAGGAGTAGGTAAACTTGTTGACGCTTTGGGAGGTGTAACTGTTAACGTTCCCAAAGATTTGAAATATCAAGATGATTCCCAACATTTATATATTAATCTCAAAGCCGGAAAACAACATCTCAACGGCGACCAAACATTACAATTATTACGCTTTCGTAATGATGGACAAGGTGATATCGGACGCATTCAACGTCAACAGATGGTTATGCAAGCCTTGATAGAACAGTCATTAAATCCTGCAACATTAGCGCGATCGCCAATTATTCTAAATACAGTTAAAGAAAATATTGATACCAACTTAAACCTTGATAGTTTACTAACTTTAGTTAATTTTGGTGTCCGAATTAATCGCTCAAATATCCAAATGTTGACCTTACCCGGTAGAGTTAGCAGCCGTTCGGAGTTTAATACTAGCTACTGGCTACCAGATGAACAAGAAATAGACGTGATGATGGCTCGTTATTTTGATTTTGGATTAAAGGAGTTAGGAGTTAGGAGTTAGGAGTTAGTACCACCGGAGTTGTTGTAGAGACGTAGCACTGCTACGTCTGTACGGGAGTGAGGAGTTATTTATTTCTCTTTGTCCGCCAATCTTCCGGCTCTCCCCCATCCTTTAAAAACAATTACCATTAATATAGAACTCATCCGCAGATTTTTGTTAGCGTAGCGTGTCCGCAGGACATAAAAAACTCAGTATACGTAACATTGTTTATTCTCTGTTGCCTGTTGCCTGCCCTCAAGAGTTGTTCATGAATCAAATTGGATTCCTATAGATAAAAGATTAATTGCTAAAAGCCGATGAAACTACCAAACGGACCACAAACTCCTTCATTCATTCAAACATTTCAGTTTATCCTTAATCCTTTATCGATGATGGAAAACTGCGCTAGACGCTACGGAGATATTTTCACTTTAAATTTAAAATCTCCTGTGGTTTTTATTAGTAATCCGCAAGCGCTACAGCAGATACTAACTAACGACACCAAAGATTTTTCCGCTCCATCAAAAGGAAACAAAGCTTTTGAACCATTGATGGGAAAGCATTCTGTAATTATGGCAAGTGGCGATCGCCATCGTCGTCAGCGTCAATTATTAATGCCTTCTTTTCATGGGGATAGAATGCGTTGCTATGCAGAAACGATTGATCGAGTTACGTCGCAAATTATGAATCAGTGGGAAGTTGGTCAACAATTTTCTGTCCGAGATGGGATGCAAGCTATTACCATGCGGGTAATTATGCAAGCAGTGTTTGGAATTTATTCGGGCGATCGCGCTACGGAATTAGAAAAACTTCTCGGTTCAATTTTAGATGCCGGAGGAAGTACCCCTCTCAAAGCAGTTTTTCTGATTTTCCCGATTCTACAACGGGATTGGGGAGCAAAAAGCTATTGGGGTAATTTTCTTCGCCAGAGAGAACGAATTTATCAATTGTTAAATGATGAAATAGAAGAACGGAGAGCCTCACCAGATGATTCCCGTACTGATGTTCTGAGTATGTTAATGGCAGCGCGGGATGAAAACGGTGAAGCAATGACCAATGTAGAATTACGCTCGGAATTAATCACGTTGTTATTTGCAGGTCATGAAACTACCGCAACTGCTTTAGCTTGGGCTTTGTATTGGATTCACAAATTCCCTGAAGTTCGGGAAAAGCTGTTAACAGAACTTGATACTTTAGATGAAAATTCCGACTTTAGTACTATCAATAAACTGCCATATCTCAACGCAGTTTGCAATGAAACCTTACGAATTTATCCAGTAGGAATACTTTTATTTCAGCGACAAGTAGAAACACCAGTTACACTGTGCGGTCACGATTTGGAACCAGGTACATTATTATATGGTTCAATTTATTTGACTCATCAGCGGGAAGATTTATATCCCGAACCCAAGAAATTTAAACCAGAACGCTTTTTAGAAAGACAGTTTTCACCTTATGAATTTATACCTTTTGGTGGAGGTGCAAGACGCTGTATTGGTATGGCATTTGCTCAATTTGAAATGAAATTGATACTAACAAATATTCTGAGAAATTTGGAGTTAGATTTAATTGATAATGGGGAGATAAAACCCCAGCGTCGCGGTTTGGTAACTGGTCCGAATCGTCCGATTCAAATGGTTGTTAAAGGAAAGCGAACGATTAAGTCTCGTAGTTTGTCAGTGGTTAATTAAGAATTTTTGTTTAGTAGGTTTCAACTGTCGATATACATCTAAATAGTGTGCAAATTTGCACTAAAATGAAAAGATATTAGGAATTGGTCAAGTGGGATAATAAAAAAGTGAACAAAGAAATCAAACTTTGACCTTTAACCTTTAACCTTTCACCTAACTATGACCAATTCCTTAATCCAAACCTTACAACTAATTGCCAATCCCACAAAATTTTTTGATAACCAAGCGGTAAAATACGGCGATACTTTCACTTTAAGAGTATTGGGTGTAAATTCACCACCAGTTGTTTTTTTTAGTAGTCCCCAAGCCATTGATGATTGTTTTGCAATTCCCAGCAAAAAATTAGATTTTAAAACAGCTACTCACGTATTCAAACCCTTATTTGGCAGTGATTCCATCGTCTTTCAGGAAGGTAAATCCCACAACCGTCAAAGACAATTATTGATGCCTCCCTTTCATGGCGTTACGTCGAAGACGTTTAGCGGAGCTAATCGCCTTAAATCTTACGGAAATACAATCTGTCGTATAACTGAAGATGTCACAAGCAGTTGGCAGGTTGATAATATTGTTTCCATGCAGCAAGTAATGCCGGATATCACTTTACAAATTATCCTCCAAATTGTATTTGGAATCAGTCCAGGAGAACGTTATCAGAAGTTAAGAAAATTATTAACTGCACTATTAAATGACATTACTAAACCTTGGTATTCCAGCTTGTTTTTCTTTCCACCTTTACAAAAAGATTTGGGAAAATGGAGTCCTTGGGGAAATTATCTCCAAAGACGCGCAGAAATTGATCAATTAATTTATGCAGAAATTTCCGAACGTAGAACAAAGTGCAATAATTTAGATACAGTAGATACAGATATTTTAAGCTTATTAATGTCAGCGCGTGACGAAGAAGGTGAGAAAATGACAGATAAAGAATTGCGAGACCAATTAGTTTCTTTACTACTTTTAGGTTACGAAACCACCTCTGGAGTCTTAGCTTGGTTATTTTATCTGATTCACTCACACCCAGAAGTCAAAAATAAATTAATCGAGGAATTACAAAGTTTAGATAATACAACTTCCCCCGAAATCATCGCTCAACTACCTTACCTTAATGCAGTTTGCTGCGAAACAATGCGACTTCACCCCATCGCTTTAATTTGTACTCCCCGAATGACTCTAGATAAAATAGAAGTTGCTGGAAAAAAATATGATTCCGGTACAGTTTTAGTTCCCTGCATCTATTTAGCCCATCGTCGAGAAGCAACTTACCAACAACCAGATAAATTTATTCCCGAAAGATTTCTCAATCAAAAATTTTCCCCATTTGAATATCTACCTTTTGGAGGAGGTTATCGTGGCTGTATTGGTTCCGCTTTTGCAATGTACGAAATGAAGTTGATTTTAGCAACAATTTTATCCAGATTTGAGTTGGAATTAACTGATAAAAAACCAGTAAAACCGATGCGACGAGGGATTACAATTGTTCCCACTGGTGGAGTATCGATAAAAGTTAAAACCAAAATCAAGTATGAAGAATGAAAGTTGGATTATTCATCCTTCATCCTTCATCTTATTTATACTTTTTTTTGCCGAGTCTCGCGCCAACCTGCTACCATTCGTCCCCAATTGGTAGTAAACTCGTTCAAACCAAGCCGAGTCCCCACTCTATCTTCATCCCAAGAAGCAGAAAGAACTCCATAACTAATTCCCAAAACTCCCAAACCAAACAGCCCCATATTGACAAGCAATACCAGTATTGGAGGAAGCTTGATATCAGTGTAGATAATCAGCAAATAGCTCACGACTAAAGTCAGAATACCCAAAATGGTTGGTACTCCACATAACCAAGCTACTCTTCTAATCATCCGCTGGCTAACAACTTGGGGAATAGCCATTTCCTGTTTAGTAAAAGGAGGTTTTTTTTGCTTTGTCTCAGAAGAAAGTTCTTCTTTGACAATTGGCACTTGAGCCTTGGTTTTTGGCTTTTGGCGCTTTTTATTCGGTTCAAAAGGTAAGGGGTTGCGTTCAGATTCGGCAGACATAATCAGCGGCTCTTTTGTTTATCCACGAATACCGAGACTTTGAATTAAAGTTTTATAACGTTCGCGGTCTCCTTTTTGAATATAAGACAAAAGACGCTTACGTTGACCAATCATTTTCAATAGTCCCCGACGGGAAGAATGGTCTTTTTTATTAACTTGCAAATGTTTGCTCAAGCGGTTAATCCTGTCAGTGAGCATCGCAACTTGCACTTCACCAGAACCAGTATCGGTTTCGTGAACTTGGTATTGTGAGATTAACTCTTGTTTTCGCTCTTGTGTTAGGCTCATAACTCGACTTTTTCTTTAATCTAGGCAGCAGTCTCCCATATTATCATAGCCGTTTGGCTGTGTGATTAATTAAGATGGGGTTGGGAAATAAATCACAACTATTCCTAACTCTTAAGGATTAACTGATTTGGAATCGCTTTACGAGTCTCCAAATCAAATTCATATCCCCGTGGTAGAATATGCAGCTTTGCACCAATAATTGCCAACCCTTCATCGATTAAAATATCATCAATATTACTATGAGTAACATCTGTTGAGTCAATTATAGTGATTGCACCTTCTCCAATCACTCTAATTTTGTCATCTACAACTAACATCGCGGTATTTTCGTCAATTCCAAATCCTAAAACTGCTTGTTGTTGCTGCGCTAAAGCTGAAATCAAACGTCCCATACGGGCGCGCTGCGAAAAATGTTGGTCTACAATTACTCCTGGAAAAAAACCCATTCCGGGACACATTTTGACAATTTCCATTCGAGGATGTGTTTCGGAATCACCATCAACAATCATTATATCCGGCATTATCGCAGCCCCAGCGCTTGTACCTGCTACTATCATTCCTTCAGATAACCGCCGGTGAATCGCTGCATCCAATTGAGTATCTTTAATTGTATCGACTATTCTAGCTTGGTCTCCTCCAGTAAAGAATACACCAGTAGCTTTATCCATATCTTGCAATGCACTCTCAGAATCTGCATCTTCTTTACTTCTGGTATCAATGATGCGGACATCTTCTACACCCAACTGCTCAAATACGCGAATATATTCCTGTCCTACTTCTATCGGTAAATCCGTTGCAGATGTAATAATTACAACTCTTGCTTTCGTACCTCCTGCATAGCGGATAAATTCCCGCAGAATCTCGCATTCCCTTTGTTTATCTTCCGCACCGCCAATAATTAACAACGCTCCACGGGTGCTATCCTGCGCCATTTACCCTCCGAATATCTATTTAAGAATAAATATAATTTAAATCTTAATATTATTATAATGTATTTTATGATACAAAAATATATAATAATTTCTGATATTAAAGACAGTTATCAATTAACAGATAACGAAAAGTAGTACTAGCGGGTTGTTCAGCGCCCACTAAAATTATTACTAGCAAATATTTGCCGAAACAAATTCAACAATCTTGCTTAAGCCTTCTTGTTTTTTCAAATTTGTAAATATAAAAGGCTTCTCGCCACGCATTTTGCGAGCATCTGTTTCCATAACCTGCAAATCCGCACCAACATAGGGAGCTAAATCAATTTTATTTATTACGAGTAAATCAGATTTAGTAATACCTGGACCACCCTTACGAGGGATTTTATCACCAGCAGCAACATCAATTACATAAATAGTTAAATCGACCAATTCTGGACTAAAAGTTGCAGCTAAATTATCACCACCACTTTCTAAAAATACTAAATTTAAATCGGAGAAACGCATCTCTAACTGTTCAATAGCAGCTAAATTCATTGAAGCATCTTCTCGAATTGCAGTATGAGGACAACCACCAGTTTCTACACCGAGAATTCTTTCTTTTTCTAAGGCTTGGGATTTGGTTAAAAATTCTGCATCTTCTTGAGTGTAAATATCATTTGTGACAACTGCAATTTGATAAGAATCGCGCATAGATTTACATAAAGCTTCTACTAAAGCAGTCTTTCCCGAACCTACTGGACCTGCAACACCAACTCGAAAACTCATAATTTAATAATTATTAATTGATAATTTGTTTTAGCTGCGAAATAATCTTGTATACTGCTGTTCGTGTCCCATACTTGCCAATGTTAAACCCCAACTACAACAACTTAATTCATCGTCAGTTAAGTTGATAATTTCTACTGCGATCGCGATAATTAATTCTTGCAATTCTAATAATAATAATTGTCCTGCGGTTTGTCCTAAAGGAATCAACTTGATTCCAGCAGTAATTAAATTATTAACCCAACTGTGTAGATATCCGAGTAAAGCAGGTTGTGGATTAATATCCCAATTTGCAGCAGCAATCCCAAACGCGATCGCAAAGTTGCAAGGACTACCACAGGCTGTAACTATCGGCATTATTTGCGGTTGTAATTCTTTCAATAACCGAATCAAGGAACCCCCCATTTGTTGGGATTGATTGCGTAATTCTGCGGTTTCCCGTGCGGCTGATAGCCAATTATTCCAGTAAGATAAAGCGGATAAATCATAACCGTTCACAGCACGATAAGCTCTTAACATCACCGCTGCTTCTATCCGAATTGCACCGTAACGTAGTTCCTGGCTTAACCAGTGTTTAAGGCTTTCAACATTGTTAATTATCTTATTTTCAACTAGCGTTTCTAATCCTTCAGAATAACTATATGCTCCCACGGGTAAAGCGGGACTGACAAGCTGTAAAAGACAAAGAAGATTATGGTTAATCAATTTTAGATTTTAGGTACATTTGCGAGGCGAAGGTACAAGCTTTAAATTTTAGATTGAAGATGAAAAGTTAAGAATTTACTCTCTCCCCCAAACCCCTGTCTCTTA
>NZ_JADEWL010000065.1 GCF_015207665.1 Plectonema cf. radiosum LEGE 06105 | reverse complement strand
CCCCATCCCCCCATCACCCCATCTCTTTTTTAAAAAGGCATCTACATCCTTTTTTTTTGATTATTCTTTTGATTCTTAATCCTTAATTTTTCACACATATTATGACAAATTCCAATCCCCGCGACGTGCAGATTGCATCTATTGCGACCAATACTACGTTAATTCGGTCTCGCAGTTGGACGCGGCTGCGATTTGAAATTGAATATGCTTTGGCTAAAGGAACTACTTCTAATTGTTATTTAATTGAAGGTGATAAAACTGCACTTATCGATCCACCTCCGGAAACTTTTACCCAAATTTATATCGAAGCGTTGCAGAATGTCTTGGATTTTCAAAAGTTGGATTATGTAATTATCGGACATTTTAATCCCAACCGCGTCGCTACTCTCAAAGCACTTTTAGAACGCGCTCCACAGTTAACTTTTGTTTGCTCGGTTCCTGCTGCCGCCAATCTGCGTACTGCTGTTGGTGAACAGGTACAAGTGATGGAAATGCGGGGTAAAGAAACCCTTGATTTAGGGCAGGGACACGTTTTAAAAGCTATTCCGATTCCGAGTCCCCGCTGGCCAAGCGGACTTGTTACTTACGACCAGCAAACCCAAATTCTCTACTCGAATAAATTATTTGGCGCTCATGTCTGCGGTGAAGAAGTATTTGATGAAGACTGGGACATTTTAAAAGAAGACCAGCGCTACTATTATGACTGCTTGATGGCTCCCCATGCATCTCATGTAAAAGCGGCTTTGGAAAAACTTTCCGAAATGCCGGTGAGAATGTATGCTAGTGTTCACGGGCCTTTGGTACGTTACGGTTTAATTGAACTCAACAAAGCTTATCAACACTGGAGTGTTTCTCAAACTGAGCGTGAAGTTACCGTTGCCTTACTTTACGCTTCAGCATACGGTAATACTTCTACTTTGGCTCAAGCATTCGGTTTAGGTTTAACTAAAGGTGGGGTAGCTGTAGAGTCGATTAACTGTGAATTTGCTCAACCAGATGAAATTCGGGCTGCTATTGAAAAATCAGACGGTTTTATCATCGGTTCTCCCACCATTGGTGGTAATGCACCGACTCCGATTCACACTGCTTTGGGTATTGTACTTACAGTTGGTGATATAGGTAAACTTGCTGGTGTATTTGGTTCCTATGGTTGGAGTGGTGAAGCATTTGATTTAATTGAAGGTAAACTGCGGGATGCAGGATTTAAATTTGGTTTCGACACCTTCAAAGCTAGATTTAAACCATCCGATAAAACTCTCAAGGAATGCGAAGAAACAGCAACTGATTTCGCTCAAACTTTGAGAAAAGCTCGTAAATTACGTTTAACTCAACCCGCTGCAACTCCTATGGAACAAGCCGTGGGACGTATCGTTGGTTCTGTTTGTGTTCTTACAGCAAAACACGGAGAAGTTACCACTGGAATGCTTGGTTCCTGGGTTTCACATACACCCTTTGCAGTAGTCAATAACTAACCGATATTTATCTCGAAAACAAAATGATTATGTATGACTCAACCTTTGCATAGTATGTGGGGTGTTTTTTTGTAGTCACGTAAACCTATAAACCTACGTCATTATTAAATATTGAATTAGTATAAGTTTATCCGTTACGTTATCCGTACGCATACCGTAACGGTCTGCGTTACGATTGAAGTGTGAGGGGAAAACGAAAACACACCCCACACAAAAAAAGTAATTCCGACAATTCAAGATAGACTAAATTGATTGATCGATGTAAAACATTAGGTTTCCGCTTTCGAGAGAATCGCGATCGGCACGCGCCCCGGAGGGGCGATCGCAATGGATTGAGATATCTGCTGTTGCATGGTAACTTTACGTTCCGTTAACCTTTAAATAGTGTTGTGTCGGTTCCTGTTCTTGCCGTAACGCATACCGGAATTTTTTTGTATACGGATAGCGTAACGAATTAACTTATGGATTCTAGCCTTACCTATTTACATCGTTTATGCGTTGTCGCTCGTTACGTTGTTCGTATACAGTTGGGGTGTGGATATAATAAGTACTATGAAATTCGACACAGACCGTAGATTGATTCAATTCCGAATATCAAACGAACTAGTTTTGAAACTGATAGCAAGTGGGTTGCTATCCGAGGAGTTTTCAAAACAAGATTTAAATGATGTTGTTAAATCTTTGATTGATGGTGCTGCGGAAACAAAACCGTTAGATATATCACCAACGGAAACAAAACCTTTATTGGATACTTTGCAATCGTTAGATAGGAGGTTGGCTTTACTTGAGGGAAAATCCCTGCCCCAAGTTGCTTAGAGATGCTTGGGGATGCAGTTGATATTGTGGCGAAAACAATACCTCCCAAACAGCGAAATCAATTTACCCGTTGGATGAACGAAGTGAAAGCGCTAATGGTTAAAACTGAATAATTTTTATACTAAATAATTGATTATTTCAAACAAAAAATGTAGCGTGTAGTCTCTATGATTAGAATAAGCGCTACATTTTTTTTTATGACACTACAACAACAAGCAGATATACAGTTTGAATCTGATTGGGAGTTTGCGAACCGCATCATTCAAATTATTAAAGCAACTAAAGAAAAGCGAAATCAAAAGTTAATTGATTCTCAAGTTAACTCTAACGATTTTATCCATACCCAACGAGATAAAGTCAACATACAAGTCAATTAATTTAATTTTGTCTAGAACGCTAAAGTTATCCCACATTTCATTATCTAGATAACTGAAGGCGCTAATAAAATCGCGAAGTAATACTTCGTTATCCGATTTAACTTCTATAGTTTTGACCAACTCCCTTTCTAGTTTAATTTGAAGACTCTTAATCACATCTTCTATTTCAACACTAGAGGGTGTGATTTGTTTTAGTGCGTTTATTTGAGATTTTAATTTTTTAACTTCCGATGTCTCAGAAATATCTTCTCGTTTTTGAAAAGTTAGCGTTCGTTTAGCTAAAGTGACAGCACTATCTTTTAATTGTTTTACAACTTGTTTCTCTAAATTTGACTTCGCGATGAATTTTTTATTGGTACAGTGTCCATCAACTTTAGCAGCGCGACAAAAGTAATATGGTTGTTTTCTACCGGGTTGAAACGTTCTTGAGACTGTGCCATCACATATAGCGCACCTTATTTTACCTGAGTATTCATTTTGATTACGAGTGCGATCGCTCTTAGGATTACACTTATTTTTCTTTATTATTTCTTGGTTTTTCTGATATTGAATATGGGATATATAAGGTTTATCATGTTCAAATCTAGTATCTGGGTTCCCTGCGTATGCCAGGTTCTTGAGCATATAGGAAATCATAGTTGATGAAAATCTAAGCGTACAATGTGGAAATCGTTTCCCTATATTTTGTTTTATTGGTAACTTGATATCAGCGTTACCTTCGACTATGTGAGATTGACGTTGTTTGTTGCGTTCCACCCCGTGGTACAACCCGAAGTAATTAGTTACCCAATGAGATGTCCCACGAATACTATGAGTTTCGCTAAATGCTTTGAAAACCATTGTGACTATATCGTGAACTGAGTATTCGCGTTTATCTTCGAGATGACAAAGGACGGGTGTGTAATCGAATGCGTAATCATCATCGATTAACACGTAACCAAACGGCATTTTCGGGTGAGGGATTCCTTGAGAGCGCCGATATTCTAGAGATTTACGAATTCGCAGACCTAACATTTGAATCTCATGTTTACTAACAGCTAATCGAATATCGGCAGATAACTCTCCCCCCACGCTTTCTAAATCAAGGGAGTCATCCATAGCTACGGGTTTTATCTTCTTTTTTTTTAGCGCAGCTAGAAGAGTGTAAAAAGTTACTGGCGATGATGCTACGCGGTCTAATCGTGTAAATACTAACTCATCGATATCACCCGGCTTTGAGTTTTCGATATCTTCGAGCAATTGAGCTAAACCCGGACGCATATCTTTAGTTCTTTTATCGATATCGAAGTAAGTTCGAGAAGCACCATAAAGACGACAGCGATTAATTTGAGTACTCAAAGATTCTTCTACAGAGTACGCTTGTTCTTTTGTTGATACGCGACAGTAAGCCCATATTACTTTAGCCATGATATGGTATCTGAATAAGTTGTTCTACTCAATTTACAATCACGAATTGTGGTTGTCTACTGGGTGGGTGACACAAGCAACCTTCGACCCACCGGGAATTAGCTTGGCGATCGCCAAAGATAGAGCGGTGGAAAACTTGCTGTATCCTGGAAGTAAGTTTGTTTTAAATATTATCGGTGAAGGCAATCAACAAGATTACGTAAAGCACTTCCGTAAATCTTTTGCTCCGGGTGAAGACCGTTTTACCAACTTCCCCACAGCATCAGCCGATAATGGTGGTATTATTCTCACCGATGCTACAGCCTATTTGGAATGTTCTGCAAGTAAACGTATGGAATGCGGCGACCACTGGGTAATATATGCAACAGTTGATAATGGTAAATTGCTGCAACCGGATACAGTTACCGCGATTCACCGTCGTAAAGCAGGGAATCATTATTAATAACGAAGATTTATCATATCAATTGATGTAGAACGAAAGTAGGGGTAATTCATGAATTACCCCTACTTTCATATTGGTTTAGCGTAAATCCTGATAAATTCATCCGGATAATACTACTCTATAAACTGTATGAAGTGTTGACCGTATTTTGTCAAAACTTCGTTTTACAAAATATAAAAATGTACCTTGATATACATTTACATAATTTCTGACATCAGCAAAATAATCTAACTTTTGCTATAAATGAATGTCGTAGGACTGTGGAATTAAAGATTCTTCTGTTTCAGCAATTGTCCGCAGGTCAACCGTATACAGATTGTGTAAAGTTTAACTATTAAGTCAGTACTAGCATCTTCAAAAAATGCTTACGACTGTGGCAACGGTTTAAATTATTGGCTCTTGTTATGTATCCAGAAAAAAACAAACTAAAATTTCCTTTGTGGCATTATCTCAATCAACCCTTGTTTAGTGAAAAACTTATATTAAATCCCCATACCTTTGCTTATGTCTATAGGATTGAACTTTTGGAGCGGTGTTGGGGTAGAGAATGCGATGCTAAGGGACAATCTTCTAACGGTGGATAATTTATTTTTGCAAGTCCCCGATCTCAAAGCAATAATTGCCGAGTCGCTTGGGGAAGATTTATCAGTTATGAGTTAACAAAGTTTTATTTTAACGGGCTAATTTTTTTCTTCTGGGTTTGCGACAACTTAATTTTACTTATAGCCTTAGCAAATGCCTCGTCCTTGGGATGAGGTTTTTTTGTATAAATCGGTTCAAAATAATTCTTTATTATTGCTTTAATTTGATGTTTTTAAGTAAATTGCTCAGGAAATGTACAACTATTAATACATTTATTTATAAGATGTAAAGTAATAATTAGCACTAGGACTACTGTAGGGGTGAGAAGCCGGGTTTTTACGATAATTGTTTTATATAACTGGAGTTTAGACTAAAAAGCCGACTTCTGCTTGATTATTACCAATGTTTCAAAATTCAAACACGAATAAGAAAATTAATATATTGACCGCCAAGAAAATATAGTCTAGATTACATTCGTGCGTTACTCTGGATAACACCTGTGGTCTTGGAGAAATTGGCGATCGTATGTCCTTTGTACCTTTACACATTCATAGCGACTATAGCTTGCTAGATGGTGCCTCTCAGTTACCAGCTTTGATAGATCGTGCTATTGAACTGGGAATGAAGGCGATCGCGCTAACGGATCATGGAGTGATGTATGGTGCGGTTGAATTAATCAAAATTTGTCGGAGTAAGAATTTTCAGCCGATTATCGGGAATGAAATGTATGTGATTAATGGTGATATCACAAAACAGGAACGCCGTCCCCGGTATCATCAGGTTGTTTTGGCGAAAAACACTCGTGGTTATAAACATTTAACTAAATTAACTACAATATCTCATTTGGAAGGGGTGCAGGGAAAAGGGATTTTTTCGCGTCCTTGTATAAATAAAGAATTATTAGAACAGTATCACCAAGATTTAATTGTTACCAGTGCTTGTCTGGGTGGAGAAGTCCCCCAAGCGATTCTCAGCGGTAGACCGGATGTAGCACGAAACATTGCAAAATGGTATCAAGATATATTTGGAGATGATTATTATTTAGAAATTCAAGACCACGGTTCTCAAGAAGACCGAGTTGTGAATGTGGAAATTGTCAAAATTGCGCGAGAATTAGGAATAAAAATAATTGCTACAAATGACTCTCATTATATTTCTTGTAACGATGTAGAAGCTCACGATGCTTTGCTGTGCATTCAAACTGGAAAGAAGATTTTTGAAGATAAAAGAATGCGTTACAGCGGTACGGAATATCTGAAATCTGCTGAAGAAATGAAGCAATTATTCCGCGACCATTTACCAGAAGATGTCATAGAAGAAGCCGTTACAAATACAGTAGAAGTTGCCGAAAAAATCGAACCTTATGATATTTTAGGTTCTCCGAGAATCCCTCATTTTCCTATACCATCAGGTCATACTGCCGATACTTATGTAGAAGAAGTAACTTGGCAGGGACTATTACAAAAGTTAAATCGTAAATCCCGTAGTGAAATAGATAATACTTATAAAGAAAGGCTGGAATATGAATTAGAAATGATTCAGCGGATGGGTTTTTCGACATACTTTTTAGTTGTGTGGGACTACATCAAATTTGCTCGTGACAATAAAATCCCTGTGGGACCAGGAAGAGGTTCGGCAGCGGGTTCTTTAGTAGCATATTCTATGGGAATTACTAATATTGACCCCGTACATCATGGATTATTATTCGAGCGTTTCTTGAACCCAGAAAGAAAATCGATGCCTGATATTGATACGGATTTCTGTATAGAAAGCCGCGACAAAGTTATTGATTATGTAACTAGTCAATACGGGGAAGATAAGGTTGCTCAAATCATTACTTTTAACCGATTAACTTCTAAAGCGGTATTAAAAGATGTCGCCAGGGTATTAGATATTCCTTACGGGGAAGCCGATAAAATGGCGAAATTGATTCCTGTAGCTAGGGGTAAACCGGCTAAATTGCAGAAAATGATTGCTGATGATACTCCGGAACCAGAATTTAAAGAAAGATATGATAATGATCCAGCGGTAAAACATTGGATAGACATGGCAATACGCATTGAAGGAACTAACAAAACCTTTGGGGTTCATGCTGCGGGTGTGGTAATTTCTGCGGAACCTTTAGATGAAATTGTGCCGTTACAAAGAAATAATGATGGTTCTGTAATAACTCAATATTACATGGAAGATTTGGAATCAATGGGTTTGTTAAAAATGGACTTTTTGGGTTTAAGAAACCTAACCATGATTGACAAAACTATCGATTTAATAGAAAAGCAGAATGGATATAGAATAGACCCCTATGATATAACTTCTCAAGAAAGAAAAGCTCAGAAAATATTTGCTAAAGGAGGAGAAACAGCTAAATTTCCTCACGATGTTAGAAAGACTTATGAATTATTAGAAGCGGGAGAATTAGAAGGAATATTTCAATTAGAATCTTCCGGAATGCGGCAAATTGTTAGAGATTTGAAACCTTCAAATATAGAAGATATTTCATCAATTTTAGCGCTTTATCGACCTGGACCATTAGACGCGGGATTAATTCCTCACTTCATTGATAGAAAACATGGTCGAGAAAAAATTGAATACGAAGCGAATATTTTAGAACCGATTCTTGATGAAACCTATGGAATTATGGTTTATCAAGAACAAATCATGAAAATTGCTCAAGACATGGCTGGTTATTCCCTCGGACAAGCGGATTTGCTACGTCGTGCCATGGGTAAAAAGAAAGTTTCAGAAATGCAGAAACATCGTGAAATTTTCATTGATGGTTCCGCGAAAAATGGAGTTAACAAACAAATTGCTGAAGCATTATTCGAGCAGATGATTAATTTTGCTGAATATTGTTTGAGTTCCGACACCGAAGTTTTAACTGTAGAATATGGTTTGATGCCGATAGGTAAAATAGTTGAAGAAAGAATCGAATGTTCAGTTTTCAGCGTTGATGAGAATGGTAATATTTATAGTCAACCTATAGCACAATGGCATAATAGAGGATTACAAGAACTATTTGAATATGAATTAGAAGATGGTTCAATAATCAAGGCTACTAAAGACCATAAATTTATGACAGTTGATGGGGAAATGTTGGCTATTGATGAAATATTTGAACGAGGGTTAGAGTTGAAGCAGGTGGGGGTTTTTTAGATTTTGCGGAAAGTTGAGCCGCTGCTCGGCTATGGTTTCCTTCGTCAGCGCGTTGCGGTGAATCAGTTGATGGGGTCGGTTTCCGTCCCATCAAACTGATGAACCCGAAGGGAGGCTCCCTCCGTTGTAGCGACTGCGGCCGACTTGTAGCAAGTGGCGTTGGGGTGTAGATTATCGAACCCCAAAACTTTCCAACACGGATGAAGGGATTATTTTTCCGGTTTACTCTAATAAAAGGACATCAACTTCCAAAAACTGAGCGCTTACGCAAAACCCAATAAAAGTAGTGGTAATTCATGAATTAGCACTACGCAATTGCCGAAATTTTCACACTCAAAGCATGATAATCAGTGGATAATGGAGAATAGGAGAGCAAATTAATATCTAATGTTCAAAAATTGGGAGGCTTAAAAAAATGAATACTGCTCAAATAATTACTAACGGTGATAATCAAACAGTGATTATACCCAAAGAATTCCAATTTCAAGGCTCTGAAGTTTACATAAAAAAAATAGGTAACGTTGTTGTTTTAATTTCCAAAGAAAATCCTTGGCAAACATTATTTGATAGCTTAAATCTCTTCTCTGAAGATTTTATGACAACCAGAGAACAACCCACTTCAGACCAAAGAGAAGCACTAGAATGAGATTTTTGCTTGATACCAATACATGTATCTACATCATTAAAAATAAGCCACCTCAAGTATTAGAAAAATTTCAAACACTT
Source organism: Plectonema cf. radiosum LEGE 06105 (assembly GCF_015207665.1). Taxonomy (GTDB): domain Bacteria; phylum Cyanobacteriota; class Cyanobacteriia; order Cyanobacteriales; family Nostocaceae; genus Rivularia; species Rivularia radiosa_A. The sequence continues at coordinate 27,262 of NZ_JADEWL010000065.1, read as the reverse complement.
GATATTTTTGATGTGGGTATATCATCAATTACTGTTGGTGAACTTGAATATGGTGTTTACAAAAGCCAACGTCAAGAACAAAACCGTGCAGCACTTTCTCAATTTTTAATTCCTCTAGAAATCGTACCCTTTAATGAACAAGCGACACAATGGTCCATCGGGAATGATACTTAAATTGATAGTGCAATGATTAACAAGTCGTTTGTGCATGATAAAATGAATTGAAAAAATAGAAATTACGCAGCTACTAAGTTATCTAACTGTTGTTCGCATTGCTGAAATATAAAATTTACAACCGCAAAAAGTTTGTCTAGTTCGTAAATTGTATAAGGAGTAATATTTCTAGTAAACTTGTTATCTTCTAACTTTCCAAATTGCCAAGTACTGCCATTAGACGAAACACCAAATACAACTATAGAATGTTCTGCATTTAACCTTTGTGCAGCTATCATTTCCGAGAGACATTGCGCCCAACCACCTTCAAAATCATCTTGCTTTGCTTCAACTAAAATAAAATAAGGTTTATCGAAAACAACTTTTCCTAATGGAGAGCGTCTTGCTAAAATATATTCCGGATAGCCCGAAAGCTTTTCATCATAATTTAAAGATTGGTGACTCCATAAGGTAAATTTATTGTTATAAAGTTTCCAGACTTCTTTGAGAACTGGGTAAATCAAATTTTCACAAATAGCAAATTCCGAATTGTTAACAACTCCTTCCCGCATTACTATCTCTAAATCTTCTCGAAAATATTCGGATACATTAAAAGGAGTTTCACCGACAAAGTTTTCTTCAGTGTAGGTGACTTGATATTCTTTGAGAACTTCGCCGATAATTTTGAAATTACTAAAAGCCATATTGCCCCTTTATCTCACTGATATTTTTATTTGATTTAGTAATTGTCAGTTTATCAATTAATTTTTGTACCCAATGATCTTTAAAATCCCGCGCATCCTCATAAGCACTTTTATCACCCATCACCAGTTTTTTGAGATAATCAAGTAATAAATCTGGTTGATCTGCGGGATAATCAAACCATAGCATCTCGCTCATATCTAGTTTAACAACACCCAAACCACGAGAACGTCCACCTCCAAGGGGAATTTGTTCAGTTTCAAATTGATGCAAACCAAGCATCAATAAACCTAATTCCCATTCCTCTGCATTCTCAACTATGGCTTTAAATTCAAATTGGGTTCCTGCGGGTACTACTTGGAAATCGTAAAGTTTTCCATCTGCTGCGGTTTCCGTATCTCTATCAATTGATACACCGTCACGTTCTTGGTATTGTCCAAACCAGGTATCTGGTTTTACTGTTAAGTCACGTACTTGAAATTTACTCGCTATCCAAGGAGAACCGAAGAGAGAAGAAACTAAATCAGTGTTGTTTACAAAATAGGTATGTAATCGTTCTTCTTTCTCTACTGGTTTTAAGTTTTTGATAGTTTCCTTGAAATCAGATAATTCTTTCGATGTGAGTGACCATTGCTCTTCAATAGCAGGATTTGCTACAAGTTTGCGATTATTACCAACGATACCACGGAGAAAACTTTCTAAGCGCGATCGCAATGCTCCTTTAAAGCTGGAACCGGGTATTAAGGGATTACCGAATGGTCTTTGATGACTGGTAAATCGGAACCGATGGGTTCGCTGGAACGTCCTGCGCTAATTCGTAATGCGGTTACGGTTGTCAGGGTTCCTGTTAGTTCTAGGCGGTTTTTAAATGTGTCGAACATGGTTTGATTTTTTTATTTTGAGTAGTTTTCTTGTAAATGCAAAGCAATCGTATTTGTTTCAGCTAGATTTCTACCCGTTGTTTCAATACATAATCTTAAACCTGCATCTGTCCAAGTTAAAACAAACTCGACAATTCCGTTTGCTTTAGTACGACGAATTTGATTAGTTGCTTTAGGGTTAAATGGTAAAGAATTGACGACCTTTTTTACATAAGGAGAATTACAAATTTTTTCGGCAAAATTTTGCAATTTATCTTTGCCGTGGTCATCCCTAAGATTTATTTCTTTTTTTCCAAATACTAACTTCTCCAAAGATGATAAAAACCCTTTTTCATATATTCTGGCAATGGAATTAATTTCTGCTCCACAGATACGCTCTGTGTTCGGTTTATCTAAAAGTAATAAAGTAAGTTTTTGCCAGTTTTTCTCTGTAAAAGCTTGCTTTAACTCTTCTTCTTGACTATATTTAAAGTTAGCAAAAAGACTTGTACCAACTGTACAGATAAGTGTATTTATCATTAATTAATTTCTCATTCTAAATAACAACTATTATCCAGGCTTTTTCAATCCTTTCGGTCATATTTTTATCCTATCCTACACCATCCCGTTTATACTTCAAATACCGCGAACCATAACCTAAATATCGACGAATTAACTCTAACCAAATCGGCTTAAAATCTGTTTGACAACACTCTGCGATCGCCTGAGCATTTTTCTTTAAATTCCCATCAATATCTTGGACTATTCTTTCTGCTAAAGAACCGTTTCCTTTCCCCCATTTTTTATCCCTTCCAACTTGATAACGGATAAAATTTTTGATAACTTCTGCGCTTTCTGTTGTATCAGCAACTCGGACTAGGTTGCGAAATTGCGATTCTTCTAAGTCTCCATAATTGGTTTGATCTAAAGCATTCTGAATCCAGATGACTAAATCATCTTCCGCTTGACGAATTCCTTTTTGAACTTGTAGTTGTTTTTGTTGTAGTAAAGGTTCACTCATTTAGCAAATCTTCCTTTAAGTTGGGAAGCAGGTATTAATAATTGTCCTTGTGCGTTATTCTCTCAAAATAGACTTATTTTAATTATTTGGTCGATAACAGCGATTCCGCAAACTGCGAGAGAAATGGATATATCCGTTCAAAGCTCTCTTTTAGCTGTTTAGCTTGTTTTGGTTGAGGATTCATGCCAACATGGGCAATATCATTTCTTAATCCTGTAATTTGTTGCCAGTAGTTGATTAACTCTTCCTTATTCGGTATTTCTTTGAGCTTTTCATCACAACGACTTGGTTCATTTATTTCTTTTTTTGCTTGAATTTTACCTCCGTTATTTAAAGCTTTTTCAACTTCAGAACGCCCATTTTTATTATCAAACATTTCTTCTTCAAAATTAAGCGCTAAAACAGAAACAATCCATTCGCGTGTTAAAGTTACAGCCTGTACAATTTGTTGTCTATCTCGATACCATTCAATCATCTTTAACTGTAGCCCTAAATTTTTGACTAATTGTGAATTACCTCTAGGTTTTTCAAGTGCAAATTGCCCATATTCTTCAACTACTTGTTCTGTTAGAATACTAAATGGTTGTGCTTTTTTATTAATACTAGGTTCAGCTTTTTTTAAGGCTTCTTCTAGCTTTGTTGCCTGCTCCATTGTCTCTGTTGGTCTGGTCAGACGTAATGCGGAAGAAATAGCTTCAATAGCTTTAGATGCAGAATCAAGATGATTTCTTAGTTCTCGCGCATCAATATTATCACGCAACTCTATACTAGATGGTATACCCTTTCTGAGTAAATGAGCCAGTGCTTCTCCATTACCTGTTTTTACAAATTGATTAGTTGCTGTGAGCCAATCAATAATACTTATAAATTCGGATAAATCAATAACTGGTGCAGGTTTTCCTAATTCAAATGCACCATAATAAATAGCTTCGATTTGTACTTGTTTAGCTGACTTAAGATAAGCTGCAAATAAAAATACTAAAAATGGTAGCGATCGCAAACCATGAGTAATATCAAATATGACTGTTTCTCCATCATTTACTCGTTCTGTAATTGTATTAAACATTTCCCACATTTCGGCTGTTGTTTCACCCTTGGGAATTAAAACTGGTTCAATGCGATTATCATTCAATTTTAATAATTCAGGCCAAGTTTTCTCTTGAGCTTCTGGGGTATTACAAACAAGCATTCGATCATGCTCAACAAATTGACGTAAGGCTAAACTAAAAACTCCACCCTCATATTCTTTTCCTTGCCAAGTATAAAATGAACCTGGCATCAATCCTCTATTGTTGAGAAAGGTAATAATAGTTCGCATAATAAAATTCCTATTGTCTGAGTTCTTGTTTTACAATTGTCTGTCCCATTCCTAACCGCGTCTTTATCCCAGTTCCCGCGAACTCAGCATATTGCACCAACAAATCAGCTACATTTGCCAACAACGCATCCGCACGATTTAAGATTTGTAGTGTCACCTCTCCGGTAAATCCATTCACATAACCTTTATACATTTGAATCCTACGGGTTTGAATGCGATGCTGTTTGAGGATTAAAGCATGATTAAAATAACTGATTAACTCATCACCTCCTAAATAAACAGGAGCAAAATTATTCCACCGTTCCAACCAACTACGAATCATTAAAGATGGTAACGGCAAAGGTAGGGTACTACCATATTGTGCGAAAGCTGTGGGGGTGGTAAATTGCAAATTAAATTTACGAATTGATTCCGGTTCATTGGCGACTAATTTGGTATATATTTCCTCATAGCTGGTAATTTTGTCTTCACGGTTAATCATATTTAATTTAGCACCAAGAAACTCCAGGGAATCATTAAGATTTAGTTCCAGGATAGCTTTACTAATATCTTCTTTTAATCCGGATAGAGATATTTGATAAAAATCTTCCGGTTGTAAAGTAATAAAGTCTTGTTGTCTTAAAAAAGAGCCACATATTCCCGAAAATGATGTGGAAGGAATTTGTTCGCTACCGATTTCTAATCCAATGCGATTATGCAAGATTTTTACGAGTTCCAGGTTGCAGGAACGGGGTAATATGGTTGGTTCGGATACGGTGAGTGTCCAAGTTGAATTTATGAGCATGATTATAAAACTTTGAATTTTACCCATCCCGGTACAAATTTGATTTCTCCATTCGGATTCATCACCGTTCTTCGAGATTTTGCAGCTTCAAAACCAGGTGCTTTTAATCCACAGGTATCGCGAATATCTGCTCGCAATTGGTCATCAAATAATAAACCTACGGTTGTTCCCGTCATTCCGCTTCCCCAACCCAATCGCATGGAAAATGGACTTGTTTCGGGTTCATAAAATTGACGGATATAACTAAAATCTAAATTTTTCCCTGCTGCGCGGGAATTATTTTTGATATCGTTCCAATAATCGTGTTCGTAATCCCATTGTTCTTGGGTAAATTCCTGACAAATGTTTAATAATTCTTTTAAATTTGTAAATGGTATTTGCATATCTTGTTTGTGTTTAAACCAGGAAAGCATTTCTGTATCGAGTGTCAAAGTAAATGTTGTTTGGACATTGCGTACCATTTCAACGTAGAGGGATGCTCTATATTTTGCTAGATAATCGGGGAAGCGACTTGAGACTATTATCTCAGCAATAACTGACATATTGATAGGAATTGTTTTTCCTTGTTTATTGGTAAGTTTTCTCTCTATTAATGGTTCACAATCGCTGACGCTTAAGGCTCTGAGAAAATCTGTATTTTGACTGCTTCCATTGTACTTTTTGCCTTGATATATAAGTTGATAATCTGAGAATAAAGTCTCCATAAACAGGTCATCATCAGCAAATTTTTGTTTGTGTTTATTTCCTAATTCAACCAACCGATTACGTAATCTTTTTTCAATTTCGCTGACTTTAGACTGTTCGGGTATATGAAAGCGATCGCGATGTTTTAATAAGTAATAGGCAATGGCTGTTCTAATTGCTCCTTTGATGGAAGAACCGGGTATGTATAATTGTCCCATCCCATTGCGAATCATCGGACGTAAATCTGTGATTCGTTCTTCTGTGAGTTTTTGACTAATAGCTTGTTTGGGAAAAATTAATTCTCCATTTTCACCTTTTGTATTCCACCATTGCTCACCAAAAGCATCTTCAAGGAGGTTTTCTAGGTTATCCCGATTATTAATTGCTTGGATATAGTCATTCAGATAGCTACCACCTTGTTTATGCAGTGCTTTAGCTAGTGCTTCTTGGTTAGGAAGGTAGACTTTTCTCGATGTTTGCACGTATTCAAAGGGGTTTAGTTTTGATACTGCGGAACCTATGTGTAAAATAGGACTGGTTAGCTGTATCTTTTTTGATTCGTAAACTTGAGGTTTATTGAGAGAAGTTGATATCATTTTAAAATTACCTGGCGACTATAAGTCGCGGCTACACAAACAAAGTCTGCCTTCGCAGACTAAATACTTTAAACTTGTGGTATTTTAATTGGTAAACTTAAACTAATACCACTGCGATAAATTCGGTGTCTGTAGAATAATTCCGGTGTGACATCCACTAGTTTTCCCTGGGGTTGAATTGGAAACACCGAACCTTCGACAAACATTCGTACCTTTTTGCGTCGCAGTTGGGATTCTGCTATCCAACCACCTCTTTCTTGAATTTCGTAACTAGCGTTTTTTAAAAAATCACTAGTTACGTTTGTATCCCAAAATAAACTCAAGAGTGTGTGCTGATTTCCCTGTGTAAAATCAACTATTTTTTGCCAATTATCTGTTAAATCTAACCATGTAACTTGAAATTTTCCTGCACCGCTAGAACGTTCTCCCCCCAATCCTTCTTCTCCTAATAAGTGTAAAGCTGCTTGCAATTTGTCTGCTAATTTCTCTCCGCTTTCTGATAATTCTAAGAGAAAATATAAACCTGCGAGATTTTTACTTGGTTCCCATTGAAATTGGACAAAACCTGTATGATAAAAGTTAGTTGCTCTCGTTACTCTATCGATGGCAACTTTGGGAACTTTATCGATTTTGCAGGCTTTACCATAATCAAATGCTCCAGCTTGAGATAATTCCCCCTTTGATTCTCCCAACTTACTATAGGTAGTTAACTCATCGTGATCGCTAGAATTAAATCCCGCTCCCTGATACCATCTTTGCCATATTTTCAACGGTAAATAAGTAAGCTTTTTATAGGATTTAAAAAAATCTAAATCCTCCTTTGGATAATTGACGGGAAATTTCAGGGGACGAGGAAGATAATATATGGTTTCCTCCCCAACCTCTCTATAGATAAATGTGGAACTTATGCGAAAAGGTGGAGTTGATTCGGGATTTTCTGGAGAAGGAAACATCCCTAACAATTCCTCAATTGCAGCTTTACCAAACAACCGCGCATAGATACTCACCCACGCACTAAATAAAGCATCCGAACGAACGCGATCGCTAGTTTCTTCCATTCCAATTCCCAGTTCACCAAAATGTGCGGCACTGCGATCAAAATTAAGTTTGATTAGTTTCCAAACACTCATATTAATTTCCTGGTAATAACCGATTGACATAATCGCGTAAGCTGGAAAAGTTAGCTAAAAGTGTTTGGGTATCACTAATTGTTTCCAATAGTTGTAAGCTTGATGTTCCAGGAGCGCTACTCACAATTTGACGATATTGTTCTAAACTACGATAGGAAATATCAAAGTTCTGAAATTTGACTTTTCCGTAACCCCGTGAACCATGTCCCCCCAGTGCATCATCTTCTAAAATTGCAAGAGCGATGGCAATATTTTGTAAATCTTCAATAGCTTGGTGTCTATCTTCTACGGTGTAAACCAACTCAAATTGGAATTTAGAACCAGCCGGAACCCGTTCTAATTGTCTGGGATTTGCAGCTGCTGTGACTCTATCAATACCATTTTCAAATTTCCATTCAGTCATGTATAAACCAGTATCAACTTGTTTCAGTTTTTCGACTGATTCTGGGAGTAAATGACAATCACGAATAATTAAACGAGCGGGTGCATTTCGTCCACGATTAATTTGAATGCAATTTTTATTTTGAATTGCATTAGTTGGATTCTTTTTATTCTCTTCGTATAATCCTTCTTCCCTTGCAGTTTCAATTGGCATCCAAAATTTAGAGCCACCTGTAGATCCAAAAACGCGACTAATTGGACAAGTGCTAGCACCTTCATAAGCAATAAATCTACCTGATTCTACCTTAGTAAAACCATCGGCTAAATCATCACTTTCATAACGCCAAGTTCCACTTCCTCCAGTGCGATTCAAAGGTTTTTTTAATAGCCTTTCTAGAATTGAACGTAGTTTACCTTTAATCGAAGAACCTGGTAAATAAGGATATTTTGTTAATGGATCGCGAATTACTGGTTTATCCAATCCACCAATATCTAAATTTTCGCCACCACCACCAATATGTAATCCCGTTTCCGCAGAAAGTTGACTGGTGAGGGTTAATTTACCAAGTAGGGGTTTTTGTTCGTATGATACTGACATATTTATCTTCCACCTTCAGCTTTGTGATAAGCAATAATTGATTCGAGTAATTGCACTAATCGTTCAAAATCCTCTTTGCTGTGAACTTTATCAATCGCTACTGACATCACGTCACCCAAGGGTTTTGCAGCTCTTTGTCTTGCAGCAGCGTAGGCTAATTTAGGCTTTAATAAAACTATTTCCGTTTCAATTTTGGTAAAATCTCCCGTTTCCCCTAAATCAGCTTTCAAGCGATTCACTGCATCTAAAAATTTACGAACTTGATTTGTTTCCAATTTTTGTTGTTTAAGATAGGGACCAAATTGTTCTGCTTGTTTGACTAACTCACGAATTGGATAGGTTTTTAATCCATCCTTTAAGTCATCAATAGTTTTAATGATATCTTCCACAATACTCATATTTGATTGTCTGGTATTCACAGTGTGAGAAGGTAATTTTGGTTTAATTGATTCTGCCATAAATTCCTAGCGATTTAATAATTCAATCCAAGTTGCGATCGCACGAAAATAAAGTGCATTATATGGACTTTTCAAGGATTTACGAAAATCCTCATCTTCCAGTACACCTTCTGGTAATCTCGCTAAGGTATAAGCGATTTTTGGTAAATGTAAATAGTAACGAGTTCCTAAAGCCTCCGCAGATTTTTTATTATCTCTAAATTTTTCCAAGGCTTTTTCTTGAATTTCGGCTGTAATCAATAAATTACGCACAAAATTCCGCGAAAAATTCACATCAATATTTTGATTATTTAATCTTTCTACAAATGGCAATACTCCTAAAAGTTCGGGTTTTTTTTCCGATTGCAAATATTTGCTAATTTCAGCATCACCGAGATGTATCTCCTCTCCTCCTAACCATTCATTCCATTTAAATACTTGACCAAATAAACCTAAACTATCCCTACCATTATCTTTTGCTGCATCTTCAGCTTTCCCTGATGATTTAGCAGATTGATAAAGTGGGAATTTCACCTCATCAATACTAATACCCCCCGATATAGTAACATCTGGATTGTATCCAGTATAAGCGCGAAAAGATTGATAAATATCAAAGGAAAAATCCACAACTTCATTCCACGCACCACTAATAAATAAATCATCACCTCCTGCATAAATAAACATAATATTTCTACCTGGATTATCTGAAATTTGCTGTTTAGTTAAACTGCGGATATTATCAGGAATATTCTCACCACGATTCATGGCTAAACTATTTAGATAAACTTTGAAAAAATAGCTCATCTGTCTGGATAAACCAGCCAATCTCGGTAAATTTTGCTTTTCTCCTAAACCTCTAGCAAAAATTTGTCCTAATCTATCCACATCCATCCGTAGATAGCCAACTCGCTTGATTCCAATCGCAAGTTCTGCCATTTCTCCTGCACGCATAAAGCTAGCTTCGTTTGCTGCTTCTGGCTTTTGTGTTTCTTTACCGTAGTTACCTAATAACAAAGGTACGGGTTGTTGATAATGGGAAAATTGATAATGTTCTATATTCCAATCATTTACTAGTAAAGCTGTGTCATTTTCTGGAACGATTTGCTTCCAATTATTAAATAAATGGTAATAAATAGTTTTAGCTTCCTGTCCATTAATCTTGGGAAGTGAAAATTTTAATGTATCTAACTTCGAGCTTTCACCCAGCTTTTCATTTTGCGACCTAATTATAACTTCAACTCTTAATAACTTTCCTCCTAAGTCAAACATTCTTCGACAGGTATCACAAGCAAGTGGTGAATCTGACTCGTTGTTGTTTAGAGGTTTTAAATATCCCGGTTTGACATCATCACGATGACATACTTTACAGGGTTCATGACTGTCATCTACTTGGATAAATTTGCTTATATTCTCAGCAAATTTACGAGATTTTTGTGTTGCTAATTCTTTACTTGTAATTTTTGACCAATGTTTAGAGAATTCTTGAGTTTTAATATCTTTAATGGGGAATTGCAAACAATCAAGTGCCAGAAAAAGTTTACCTTGGAATTCCTTTAATAGCCATTGATTGAATTGCTGACGGACATCCTGAACTAATTTTGTAACTGATTCTTCTCCCGGAGCTAATATATATAAATTACCACCACCTGCATAAATCACATTTGTACGCGGCAATTTTAAACTTACTAAAATTTGCTGTACAACTTCCTCTATGACTAATTCTAAATAAAAACTTCTTGCTCGCAAAGACTTCAATGCACCATCAGCAGAAATTGTATAAATAAACTTTTGAATACCCGATAAATCTCCAGCAATTAAAGTTAGATTTTCACTCTCTGGATTGCTTGCTAAAATCGCCGCGATCGCAGCCGTGCTTCTAACTATATCTATAAATCCAATATCCGATTCTCCAAAGCTAATAAAAGAACCGTATTTCTCCAAAATTAAAGTTAATAAAGAAAGGTTTTCCCAATCTTTTTCATCAAGAGAATTTATAGTTTTCTTTATTTCTTGCTTTAATCCCTTAAAGTCATTCTCTACAGGTTCGTTATCTTGCGGATAAGGAATGCAAGGAGATTTATCTGCAATCACTTGTGGATGCCAATAATGTATCTTATCTTGACCCAGTGACAATTTCACTGAATCAAACAGCGATTTTAAAGACTTGATTTTACAGTTACTATCCCAAGACAATAGATATTTCGCTCGTTTAACAGCTTCCGTTTCCGTAAAAGAGGGACATTTGTTCGTGAGTTCTACATTAGCCCATTTCGCTAAAATACAAACCCCTTCTCGAACAACTTGCAAAGCATAATGAGAAGCATCTAAATTATTCATAAGACATCGATTAATAAATTCCTAGATGTGAAATTATTCTCAACTTTGTAAAATTACTACATATGGGTAGAAGAGGGTTCTTGTATATATCGAATCCATTTTCTCCACCATAATTTACCCCCTCACCTGATTAACTAAAACCTGCGCTAAAACCTTTACAATCTCCCGTTGCGAAACATCTTCACCCCTTACCAACCCATGAACTCTACCAGTCAATACGGGAAACTCCGATTCAATTAAATCTTCTTGCGCTTCAATATCACTGCGAATAATCGCAACTATTCGCAACCCCAGCGATTCGCAAAACTCCTTCCATTCAGCTATTTCTTCTTCTTTCCCCGATAAAATTACAGCATGAGTTGCTTCTCGCATAATCGCACGATTTTCGTCGCTTCTTCTTCCTCCAATATCAATAATATTCAAGGGTGTATTTGCACTCCGTACCCAACCCGCAGCTTTAGTCGCAAATTCTGGGGTAAATTTCGCTTTATATTCATCTTTCAATCGTCTTGCTAATTCTAAATCTCTTCTTGCTGCTTCTGAAAACCATGCACCTTCACCATCGGGACAAGCGGTAATTACGTAAGGATAAGGTGCATTTTCAATCTTAGTAATTGCTTGCTTTAAACCTTCTCTCAAACAAGATTTTCCCGACTGTGGAGGACCGCAAATTATCACTTTTACCTTGATTTTATCCTTTTGCGGTTCGTCGGTTTCGATAATTTCCCCTATTTTATAGGCTGGAGTATGAGAAACTGCTGTAATAAAAGTCTTATAACCTGGTCTACCGATTTTTGGATCGAAAATTGCGATCGCGCTATATAAATGAGCTATCTTATGGGCTATTAAATAGCATACTGCTAAAGATGCAGGACCATCTATTTTCAGTAGCTTCCCCCCAGAAAACTCCCCCGATGCTATCATCTCATCTAAACGCACTGCTGCATCTCGGACAATTTGATCGCCATTTGCAGGTTTAGCAAACCCAACTTTTAAAATGTCGTCTTCAAGTTGAATATTATATGTATTCATGATCTTTTATTAGTGTCTACCCTAATAACTCATCAAGCAAATATCAATCTATTAAGTCTCCCAGATTATACTCAGGGTTGTGAGTGACACAAATCACAAATTTACCCAATTTTGGATCAAAAATTGCGATCGCACCGTAAAGATGGCAAAGTCTATGTGCTAAAACAAAAGCTACCGGAATAGATGCAGGACCAGTAATTTTCAGCAATTTCCCTCCCCGCAATTCCCCACCCACAGCCATTTCTTCCAATCTTGCTGCTGCATCCTTGACAATCTGGTCGTTGGATGCAGGTTCACCAAAACTAATTTTTAAAGTATCTTCTTTTAACTCAATATTGTAAGTAGCCATTTCAACTTTAGATTTCGGATTGCTTGTTAATTGATGGTTATATCATAAACTACATTGGAAGAGGGTAATTCCATAAGTTGTCAACTTTACCTGCTAAAAACCCTTGGTGGGAATGGAAACAACTGTATCCCATTGTTATTTGACACCATTTCCTAGCAAAACTATGTTTACTTCAAGATTTGTGAAACAAACTAGTAGTTCACCACATAAGTTATGAGGGGTAATCAATGTAAGATTGTAGGTTGGGCTGTTCGCGCAAGCGTTGCGAAGCAAAATGTAGTGGAGCCTCGGCACCCGCGTTGGGTTGCGCTATGTCCTGTCGGACAGGCTTCGCCAACGCTTAACCCAACCTACGAAGAGGTATTTTAACTCCTCAAAATTAATGTGGTGGAGTACTAGTAGTTCACCACATAAGTTATGAGGGGTTTGTTCGTCTACCGACGTGCTGTAGAGACGTTATACATAACGTCTCTAGACAATTTTGGGAAAAACTAACCATTCAAAATTAATGTGGTGGAGTACTAGTAGTCCACCACATTAATTATGCGGGGTAATTTATTCGTAGTGGGAGCGTCTCGCTCCCTGGTAACAACAAAACCCTTTAAGCGGCAATGAAAATTTATTTAATTAACGTATGATTAAAGTACTTTTGTATACTATTGTAAAAAATAAAAACCCGTTGTTTTTGCAAATAAATACTGATTTAATGCTTTTATTGGTCGCGGAAATTACCCCAAAGTTCAGAAATCTCTGTCTAATAAGAAAAGTCTTGACAAGACGAGTAAATTGCAGGTTTACCTATTTTTCAATTTGTCAGCCCTGTTGAGACGACTTCAGCTTTGAGACAGGAATTTTTAAGAAGATTGCGACAGCACAGAAAAATCTTCGCAGACTATTACCCCCGTTCATCAAACTTGGAAGATAATGCTTCCAACTTCGATTAATCTAGAGTTATCACAATTTAAGGTTTGAACAGTGGTTGAAGAAGTATTTCGGGATGTTCCGCAAGTGGAACTATTACAGTGGTTTGCACGGGGTTCTCTAAAACAAAATTTACTGCGTCCAATTCGTTTGTGGGTGTGGTTGCATACTTTATATGGTGAGTCCACACAACGACTAGCTTTAGATTTAGAAGAGGGATTTACATACGCACAATGGCGAGATTTATTTTTTACTTCTACCCATACTAAAGGGGAAGAGGTTCCCAAACACGATGATGTGAATTGTCCCTGTACCAAAACTACGGCAGACTGGTTATTTAATTCTAAAACCGGAATTGCAGAAGTTGAGTGGAAAAAATCTTTAATTTCTCACGCTGATATTAATGAATCAAAGTTAAATCAACTCTTAAAAGAGAATTTATTTGCTGTAACTCGTCGTTCCCTACAAGGAGATTTGCAAACTTTAGAAAAGTTGGGATGGCTGGTTTATAAAAATCATAAATATTACGCAATCTCTGAGTATCCTTTACGCCCTCTGAGCGTCACAGATGAAGCAAATAAAGTCAAATTTAATGTTTACGAACTCAACTTTCTCCATGAAGATTTAGTTGCGATCGCGCAAAACCATTCCCAAGAAATCAACGGAATACAAAGGTTTTTTGTTCATCTTGATTATGTAATTCCCAAAAGTACCATCGATTTGGTGGAAAACTGGCAATGGGAATTAAAGGAATTGTGGACAAAACCACCAATACCACCAATTAAGCTGAGATATTCTAGTGCCAAAATTGCAGATACCGTTGATTGTATCGTTTACCCAATATGCATTTACTATGTACAAAGAGCAGTTTATCTGTGTGGTTTTGGAGATAGCCCCAACCGTAATCATCATTGGTATAACTTCCGACTTGACCACGTTCAAGAAATAACATCTTTAGAATGGAAAAATCCGGCAATACCACAGCAATTACAACAGCACTATCATCAAAAAACTTTACCCAATCCTTCGGAAATAACCTTAAAAATGTCAGAAGCTTGGGGATTTGATTTTTATTTACCTTCACAATTAATGCTTTTGCGATTTGACCGGGATTTTGCTCAACGCTACGTTAAAGGTACGGAAAGACACGATACTTTTAAAGAAATAAGTTACCAACAAGCACGAAATTTAATTCGACAACAAATACAGCAACCCCAACAGCAAAAGCTACTTTTAGAAACCCTCTTAAATCGTTCCTCAAAAGATGCTTACTACAAAGCATTCATTCGATACAAAGATAAAACAGAACGCGACAACAACGTAATTATGCGTCTGCGAGCCTGGAGACCGAAGTGCGAAATTTTACTTCCCTTAGAACTAAGACAGGAAATGGCGCAAGAAGTTGACAATGAAGCCAAATTGTATTCTAATTTTTGAAATATTTTAACAAATGACTAAATTAACAAAAAAATTTGAACAAGCCTTAGTTTACGCTACCCAATTACACTGCGATCAAACCCGGAAAGTAGATAAAATTCCTTATATTTCTCATTTACTTTCAGTTTCAGCCTTAATATTAGAAGCCGGAGGTACCGAAGAAGAAGCTATTGCAGGATTACTTCATGATGCAGTAGAAGATCAAGGAGGTAAAGCAACTCGCGAAGAAATCCGTCAACAATTTGGTGAAACGATTGTCGAAATTGTCGATGGTTGTACAGAATCCGATATCACACCAAAACCACCGTGGAAGGAACGCAAAATTAAATATATTCAAAACATCCGCAATGCTTCCGATTCTGTAAAATTAGTATCTCTCGCAGATAAATTACACAATGCTAGAAGTCTCTTAATCGGGTATAGGAATCAAGGAGATAAATTATGGGATTATTTCAGCAGTACTAAAGAAGATAAATTATGGTTTTATGGAGAATTGCTTAAGATTTATAAGCAAAACAATGTTAATTTTATGACCGTTGAATTAGAGCAGATTCTCAAAGAACTTAGCTTCTAATATTTTAGTTTGAACCGACCCTCTAAGAGCGTGTTTATAAATAAAATAACGTGAATTCGACGAATAGCTGTACTAAGTCGGGTTTTTATGATGATTGTCTGTTACAACCCAGATTTATCTTAAAAACCCGACTTCTAACCCCACGAATAATCGAGTCACCTTTAACATATAGACCTTTAACCTTTAACCTCTAACCTCTAACCTTTATTATGCAACTCTTTTCCCTTGACAAACAGTTGAAGTCAAACGTGGTACTATTCCATCATCGTGGACTGTAATAAAATCGGCGCGTTTACCAATTTCTAAACTACCCCTATCATGAAATAAATTAATTGCTTTTGCAGGATTGCTATTAACTAAACCCATGGTTTGATAAATAGGTTTACCAGTTTTATTCGCAATAATAAAGATTGATTGCAGCAAACTTTGAGGTACGTAATCAGAAGAAATCACGTCTACTAAATCTTGTAAAATCAATTCCATTGCAGAAATATTACCCGAATGAGAACCACCCAAAACCAAATTCGGCGCACCCATTAAAACTTGCAAACCTGCATCATGAGAAGCCTTCGCTGCCTCCAAAGTCGTGGGGAACTCTGCAATTAGAGCTTTATTTTCAATCGCTTCTTGTACGTGTTCGATAGTTGCATCATCGTGAGTTGCAAGAGTTATACCTTTAGCATGACTCAAAGCAACCAATGCTCGACGGTTTTTCGATGCGTATTTTTTCTGTTCCTGCTGACGGAATTCAATAAACTCTTCCATTTGCGCTGAGGTTATTCCATGCTTCCCCATGTAATATTCCTTAAACTTATCAATCCGCACAAACTGACGCTGACCGGGTGTATGATCCATTAAAGAAATAAGTGATAACAAAGGATTATCAGCATATCTTTCCGTCACTTCATAAACTTTATCAAAAGATAACTCACAACGCAGATGGAGCAAATGTTCTACAGCAAAACGTCCCGTTGCTTGACCTTGACAAATCACATCAATCATCGGTGAAAATTCAGTCAAGCGAGGTGAACCAGCAGCAGCATCACCGATCGCGATCGCATCACATACAGTAGTCACCCCAGCACTTGCTAAATCCCGATCATGATAAACCGCAGCCGCTTCGAGAGGCCACTTAATACCCGGACGAGGAGACATACATTTTTCTAGATTATCAGTATGTAACTCAATCAATCCAGGCATGAGATAATCTCCCCTACCATTGTGTCCTTGTGAGGAGATTCCCGGTTGAATATCGCGAATGATACCGTTTTTTACAATAAGCGTTCCCAAAACTTCTTCATTTGGGAGTTGCAGCCGATAGTTAGTGTAAATTTGTTCCATCAGATAATTTTGGATTTTGGATTTTAGATTTTGGATTGTATATCGGACATTAGAGGTTAAAGGTTAGAGGTTAAAGGTTAGAGGTTAGAGGTTCAAGGTTAGAGGTTAAAGGTTAAAGGTGAAAAATTCCTAACTCCTCACTCCTAACTCCCGTACAGACGTAGCACTGCTACGTCTCTACAATTCCTAACTCGCGATCGCAAAGTTGGGAACGAACTTCCTCGTCATGAAAAATCCCCACCATGGCACAACCATTTTGTTTACGTTCTTGTAAAAGTTGAATAACCACTTGACTATTACTAGCATCTAAGGCCGAAGTTGGTTCATCTAATAATAAAATTGGATAATCTACCGCAAGTGCGCGAGCGATGTTAACACGTTGCTTTTCACCTCCCGAAAAAGTGGTTGGAGAAAGATTCCACAAACGTTGAGGTAAATTTAGCCGAGTAAATAATTCAGATATTTTTTCGTAAGCAACTTTTTTATCTACTCCCAATTCTAACAAAGGTTCAATAGCCACATCGATAGCTGGAACCCTAGGAATTACTCTTAAAAATTGACTAACATATCCAATAGTTTTCTGACGTACTGTTAGTAATTCATAAGATTTAAGCTGACACAAATCAACCCATTCCCCTTCATGCTTCACCCAAACAGCACCACTATCAACTCGATAATTAGCATATAGACAGCGCATAAAAGTTGATTTTCCCGTCCCTGATTCACCAGCTAAAGCAATACATTCACCCGCTTTTAAGTTAAAGGACATATTTTCAATAACCGGCAAATTAATTCCACCTTGATTGTGAAGGGTAAAGCTTTTACTGAGATTTTCTGCCTGCAAAACTACATTATGTGGAATGTTAGTTGTTGGTTGTTTGTTGTTAGTTGACACTAAATTTTGTGTAATCATATATAGGAGTTAGTACCACCGGAGTTGTTGTAGAGACGTAGCACTGCTACGTCTGTACGGGAGTTATGAGTTAGGAGTTAGTACCACCGGAGTTGTTGTAGAGACGTAGCACTGCTACGTCTGTACGGGAGTTATGAGTTATGAATTTTTAACCTTTGACCTTTAACCTTTAATTACGGTGTTAACGCTGCACTAACTAAAAGCTGCGTATAAGGATGCTGTGGATCATCAAGTACCTGATCGGTTAAACCCGATTCCACAACTCGTCCTTTCTGCATCACTAACAAGCGATGGGCTAACAAACGGACAACACCGATATCGTGAGTTACTAAAATTACGCTCAAACCAAAAGAACGAACTAGCGATCGCAACAAATCCAATAGCTTTGCTTGCACTGATACGTCTAAACCTCCGGTGGGTTCGTCCATCAAAATTAACCGAGGTCGTGAAACTAACACACGAGCTAATTGCAACCTCTGCTGCATTCCTCCGGAAAAGGTCGTAGGTAAATCATCTATCCGCACTGGGTCAATTTCAACTTCCTGCAACCAATGTGCTGCTTCTTCACGAATGTTACCGTAATGTCGCACCCCAACATCCAGCAAACGCTCACCGATATTTGCTCCAGCACTCACGTTCATCCGCAAACCATCGCGGGGATTTTGCCGCACAAAACCCCATTCGGTTCGCATCAAAGCGCGGCGTTTCGGCTCGGCAATACGGAAAACTTCTAAGCCATTACCACTACTATTAATATAAGTAACATCACCATGCTCAATAGGTAAATTACCGGCAATTGCACTTAACAAAGTAGACTTACCGGAACCAGATTCCCCAACAATTCCCAGAACTTGACCGGGAAAAAGTTCAAAAGAAATATCATTGCAAGCCTGAATATGACCGTAAAATTTATTAAGTTGATTGACTTTTAAAAGAGGTTTCATTAATTAAGTGATAGTGGTTAGTAGTTAATTGATAGTTGATAGTGGTTGGTTGTTAAAGTTCAAGTTAGAAGTTAATATCTTTCTTTGTTTTCCCATTTCCAAAAATTCTATGCTGATTACAATAATCTGTATCAGAACATATCCACATTTTTCCACCTTTGTTATCAATTAATACTTCATCTAAATAACTTTCTTTTGAACCACAAAATTCACAAGCTCTATCCCATTTCTCAACTGTAAAAGGATAATCTTCAAAATCCAGACTTTTAACCTTTGTATAAGGAGGAATTGCATAAATACGCTTTTCTCTTCCTGCACCAAATAATTGAAGTGCGGGGTTCATATGCATTTTAGGATTATCAAAACGGGGAATCGGACTCGGACTCGTTAAATAACGGTTATGTACCATCACCGGATAGTCGTAGGAAGTAGATATATGACCATAATTAGTGATGTCTTCATAAAGCTTGACGTACATCGAACCGTAATCTTCCAAAGCGTGCATTTTACAAGTTTCAACTTCCGAAGCTTCTAACCAGCGTAAAGGTTCCGGAGTCGGTACTTGATAAATAATAATCTGTCCTGGTTTCAATGGAGTTTCAGGGATGCGATGACGAGTTTGAATTAAAGTTGCATTACTAGTTTTTTCAGTTGTTTCTACCCCGCAAACTTGCTTAAAAAATCGGCGAATATTAACCGCATTTGTTGTATCATCTGCACCTTGGTCGATTACTTTTAGTACATCATTTTTCCCAATTATCGAAGCCGTAATTTGTATTCCACCTGTCCCCCAACCATAAGACATCGGCATTTCACGAGAAGAGAAGGGTATTTGATGTCCTGGAATTGCAACAGCTTTCAGTAAAGCACGACGAATAGAACGTTTAGTTTGCTCATCTAAATAAGCAAAATTAAAACCACCTTCACAATCTGATTTTTGTTGATAATCTGCCATACATTATAAGAGTTATGAGTTTTGAGTTTTGAGTTATGAGTTTTGAGTTACTCCTATCCCGCTAGAAAATTACCTATTTCTCTTTATCTCTTTGCTTTGCGTTCTCTGTGTCTCTGCGGTTTTTTTTTCGGTAATCTTTTAACGGGAAGGGAGTAGGAGTTATGAGTTATGAGTTTTGAGTTTTGAGTTTTGAATTTTGAGTTAAGATGCAAACCTATTAAGAATACTTTGCAACTTCTTTCCCTTGAATATAAACTGATGCAATTGATGATGGTAAAGGATTATTAGGATGAATTAAAAGAAAATCGGCATCAAATCCGGGGGCAATTTTACCTTTTTGTTTACCAAGTCCAATTGCTGCTGCGGGGCGACTGGAAATTAGCTCCCATGCCCGTTCTAAGGACATTAAACCGGACGAATGTAATTTAAATGGAGCATGAAATAGAGAAGGGTAATGATAATCGGAACAAAGACAATCTAGTACATCATTTTTGACTGCTTCCACAACACTCATCCAACCGATATGAGAACCACCTTGGATTAAATTCGGCGCACCCATTAGTACTGCCGCACCAAATTTACGTTCTTCAGCAGCTAAATCAACATTAGCAGGAAATTCGGCGATCGCCATTCTCCGACGATGACTTAATGCAACTTTTTCTTGAGAGTCGTCATCGTGAGAAGCGACGGGAATACGGTAAATATGCGCTAGTTCAACCAGTTGTTCTACTTGTAAACTTCCTTCTTGTCGATGTTCTTGAAGCTCGGTGAGCATTTCTACAATTTCCTGATTTGATAGCGTCACTCGTTGACGCAAACTACTAATATGTCTCCTCCATTTATATCTATCTTCTAAAGGAGGTAAATGGTCATTTATTGATAAAAAATGAATGCGTTTTTGCTCCAACCACCTACACAATTCTTCATGTCCTTTTGTGTTTGTCAGTTCGTGTCGGATATGAATTAGATGATTACAGCGTAAAAGAGATTGTCCTTCTCCCCAGATAAAATCAATTAAATTTCTTGCTGTTTCTCGACTCCGTAAACCGGGTTCGTAGGAATCGGTAATCGCACAAAAATAAGTTGTAATACCTGCTGCTAATAAATTGCGGTCATTTTCAACCATCGCGATCGCTAAAGGAATATTGACATCAGGACGAGGACAAATCATCCTTTCAAAAGCATCACCATGTAAATCAACAATACCCGGAAACATCCGCAATCCTTGAGCTTTGATTTGTTGGTATCCATCTGTATCAGCAGTCCGTTTGACACTCACAAAACGTCCATCTTCAATCAGAACTGTGGTAGTTTTTTCCCAACCTGATGGTGTCAGTACGTCCGCACCTTCGATAGCTATTTTTGTGGTTTTTTTTAATCTGGGAGATTCTTTTATTTGTTGCTGTAATGTCACGAATTATACCATTTATCATGTGAAATTTTGCATGAAGTATACGGGCAAATATTATTACGTATTTATGTATATTATTTTTTTGATCAAGTAATATGATTCAAACCTGAAATCATTTTGCTGATTCCATAGTTGATCAAATATTTTCCGAAATATCCATGTTTTTTGTAACCTGGGACTCTTGAC
The DNA here is from genome assembly GCF_015207665.1 of Plectonema cf. radiosum LEGE 06105. Classification (GTDB taxonomy): domain Bacteria; phylum Cyanobacteriota; class Cyanobacteriia; order Cyanobacteriales; family Nostocaceae; genus Rivularia; species Rivularia radiosa_A. The sequence goes on along the minus strand of NZ_JADEWL010000065.1, from coordinate 6,198 downwards.
AAACAGAATCTTTTTCAGAGAATTTATCGATAATATCTTTATCTTGTTTATTATTCGATGCATCCTGACGCATTTTTCGCACCAGATTCAACTCTGCTTGAAAATCGATATAATGGGGTAATTTTAAATGTTGTACAAAACCTTGAGCTTCAACATTGTCAGAGTGAGACATCACAAATTCTATATCTTGAGCCGGACTTTCTACCGTTTCATCTAACTCAGAAGCCCGCATCGCTCTATCTATAAGAGCCATCGACATTGCTTTGCGTTCGTTATAGCCAAAAGTTAATCCATAACCACAAGTAAATTGCGCCGGAATATCCTTGCTACCTTTAAACTGATTTACCATCTGCACCTCAGTAACAGTAATTTCTCCTATAACCACATCAAAACCCAACTCCGGAGGACAAATTACCACCTCGACTTCCCCCATGCGAATCTCTCCAGCAAAAGGATGATTTCTTCCATAACCCCGTTGAGTAGAATAAGCTAAAGACAGTAAAAAACCCTCATCAGCACGAGCCAAATTTTGCAATCGCGCATCACGAGAAGCCGGGAAAGTCAGCGGTTCACGAGTAATGTCGTAAGGTGTGGGAAAATTGGATATTGGGGAATTGGTAATTGGTAATTGGTAATTGGGAATTGATTTATTTTCTCCCATCCCCTTGTCTCTTTGTCCTTTAATCTCCCCATCCTCAATCAATCCTTCTTGATTCAAAGTATCAACAACTCTGGATATCGATTCGGAATTGATTTCTCCTAACGGTGCAGTCGGAACCTCCCCTTCTGCCATTAATTTAAAATCTAGTAAACGATGGACATAATCAAAAGTTGGTCCCAAACATTGTCCTCCGGGTACATCTTTGAAAATGGCACTAATCCGCCGTCGAACCCGCATTTTTTCAGTATCTATCGGTTCGCTGTAATATAACCGAGCAAGAGTAGTACGATATGCTCGTAATAAAAATATTGCTTCTACTAAATCTCCCCAAGATTGTTTAATCGCAAGGGCTGCAAGTTCTTCGTCATACAAGCTACCTTCTGTCATCACCCGATTAACAGCCAAAGCCAACTGTTGTTGAATTTGCTCTAAACTCAATTCTTGTACATCAGTATCACCACGACGCAAAAATTTAAGCAGTGCTTCAGCATTTTCAATTGCTTTTTCACCCCCCTTGACAGCAACATAAGGCATAAATTTGCTCCAGTTTTCAATATGGTTGACAGTTGACAGTGGACAGTTAATTTGTTCCAAAGGTCTCCACATCCCCTTGTCTCCCCATCTGATTCCACCCACTCCAAGACTCGATTCCAAGCCCACCATGGGTCTCTATCTCCGTATTCTTCCTGACACTGTTTACTACTTAAATAACCAACATGACCACCATATTGAGTAAGTATTAAGTCTATTGCTGGATTTTCGGCGCAGGCTGCTTGTAACTCTGGGATGATGGTTGGTGCAAAAAAGGGGTCGTCTGCGGCGTAGATGATTAAAGTTGGTTTGCTAAGGTTAGGAAGAAGAGGTAAAGCGCTGCTTGCTTGATAGTAAGCTTCGACTGAGGGAAAACCTAACTTTTCTATGACTAATTCGTTGTCAAATCCCCATATGCTGTTTGCTCTTTCGATTGCATCTGGGTCTAAATTTCCTGGATGATGATTGTGAATTTCCCATGCTAGTTTTTTCAATCTCTTAGCAATTCTCGCTTCTAAAAATCTGCCTACCGGATAACTAGTCAAATACTTAAGGGAAGGATTGGAATCTAAACTGGGACAAATTACCGCACCACCACCGATATCCCTCTCTTTTATTGCTATTTCCTCAGTTTGGGTTAATTCTACAGCTGCTTTAACTGCCCATAACGCCAATTGTCCTCCTAAAGAGAATCCTGTAAACCAAAATTTCGGGGGACATCCCATTGATAAAGCTGCTGCTGCGATGCGAACAAAATCTTCCCCTTCATACAACCCATCACTGGTTAAGGTTGGGGATAATTCTGCTGTTTTACCATGAGCGCGCCAATCAAACAATATTACCGCATACCCTTGAGCGTAGGCTTTACGCCCCAAAATATTGAGAAACCATTCCTCTTCTAAATCGCCAATAATGCCGTAGGTGCCTATAATAGTGCCACGAGGATTTTCCGGAATAGCTACCAGTCCGAACAGAGGTACTCCTTGTGCGCCTGTAAATACTTGCTCTTGATAACTAGGCTCTGGTAAGTTGAGAGCAGTTTGCCAATTCTTTTTTCCCCACAAAGCTGCACCGACGGTCATTAACACGCCGTTTCGTAAAAACCAGGGTGGATTGTAGGTTGTAATACACATTGTATAAGATATTCTGTCTGGTTTGTAGTTTTTTTTAGAATATTTTAATTTTAAGCTTTATGTTATATTTAATTTTTTTTTTATAATCATTAAAGCAATCTTTGTATTTCCCAAAGATTTTTAACTTTCCTTAATACACAGTAACAATTATTTCATAATGCCGAGAATTCTTGTCATAGATGACGATCCAGCAATTTCCGAGTTGGTAGCCGTTAATTTAGAAATGGCTGGTTACGATGTCAGTCAAGCTGAAGATGGTATCAAAGGTCAAGCGCTAGCACTACAATTGCAGCCAGACTTAATTATGTTGGATTTGATGTTACCGAAGGTTGATGGATTTACCGTATGTCAACGCTTGCGTCGAGATGAGCGTACTTCTGATATTCCGGTATTGATGTTAACCGCTTTGAGTCAAACTCAGGATAAAGTTGAAGGTTTTAATGCAGGTGCGGATGATTATTTAACTAAGCCTTTTGAAGTAGAGGAAATGTTGGCTCGGGTGCGTGCTTTACTCCGACGTACCGATCGCATTCCTCAAGCAGCAAAGCACAGCGAAATTCTCAATTACGGTTCGCTGACTTTAGTTCCGGAAAGATTTGAAGCAATATGGTTCACTCAAACTGTCAAGTTAACTCACTTGGAATTTGAATTACTTCATTGTTTGCTACAACGTCACGGACAAACGGTTTCTCCCAGCGAAATACTTCGAGAAGTTTGGGGTTACGATCCAGATGATGATATTGAAACCATTCGTGTACATATCCGTCACTTGAGAACCAAACTAGAACCAGATCCGCGTCATCCCCGCTATATCAAAACTGTATATGGTGCTGGATATTGCTTGGAATTACCGAGTAATCCTCCATCAAATGAGGAATTATCAACTACCGAAGTTGGAAGAGGCTGAATCTAAACCTTAGTTTATAGATTAGTTTTTGAAATTAATTAATTGATTGATTACAAATCCCATGTAAAGTTATTTGAGAGTAAAACTTGGGAAAAATTTTTCTATGGCAATTTTAGATTTTAGATTTTAGATTTTAATTACCAATTACCAATTACCAATTACCAATTACCAATTACCAATTACCAATTACCAATTACCCATTACCCATTACCAATTACCCATTACCCATTACCAATTACCCATTACCAATTACCAATTACCAATTACCAATTACCCTTAGAAGTTATGGGGAAAAATTCCAACCGATATCTATATAAAGCTACTGGTTTATTAGCTGCTTTAAAGTAATCTGGGTCTTGAGATGAAAGATATACAGCAGTAACTTGATCTGCTTCAATTACTGGATTTGATGTAGATTGTGTAAATAATCTTTTATATGACGTAGTTGATTCTACTGAATTGAGATAAGGACGTGAACCACCTTTAAATAACTGTTGAAATACTTCTGTTGTAATAAATTTACCGTCGGCGGTGGTTTCCGTAGCACGGTTTTTAACAATAGAAACTAATTGACGCTCTCCCCGCAAAAATGTAATCTGACGGTTAGGAGAATTAGGATCTAATTTTACTGCTTTAACTACATCATCACCTAAAACAGCTTGCGCTAAGTTCAAACTGTTGTATGCTCTATCGGCAATAACTTTTTTCTTTTCTGCTTTTTGATTGACCAATGGATTTATAAATCTGACTTGAAAATTAACTGGTCGATCAAGAAACTGACGATTACTTTCAAACCCCGGTGTGACAATATCCGGTGCTAAAGGTGCAACTAAATCGAGCATAGTACTTTTTACTAACCATTCCCCCTTCATCCATTCGGGATATGTCAAGTCTCCTGCCGCAGATTTTACCAAAGTTAATTTCTCCCACTGCGGAAAATTTTTTAATCGTCGATTTAATTCCCCTGCCTTAGCGTTACCGTTATCGGTACAGAACACTAATAATAAAATCAAGCAAAAAGTCCAAATCAGCTTCATAGTAAGTTTTTTTAGTTTATATTACGAAATATTAATTATTCTTTGATTGATAGCTCATTCAATCAAACGTAATGTTGCAATTTATTCATCAAAGTTAACTTTAGCAGAAAGAATCTCAACATAAACATGGCTTTATCTAGAGGTAATGAAATAAACAATAATAATTGAAAAAACTTGCGTAAATTTTCTAGATAAAATCATCAATGTTTATGGGCTTTTTGGTCATATTACAGCAAAATAATCAGCGTTTATGCCAGAATTTTTCAATATAATAGTTGAAATAAGTCAATGGTTATACATTGTATATTGATACTTAATAGAACTAGAAAAAAGCTATAATTTACGTACTAACACGTATGAGTATCTCTTAGGTAAAATTACATTGAACTTTTTTTACGGAAATATTGGCTGTAAAGCGATTAGTATACTGTTGAAGCGATAGTTAAGCGCAATCAGCACAAGCTAAAAACTCAATGGTAATAAAAATTACATAGCAAAGAAATGTAATTTAGGGTGCATCTTAATACAAAAAATACAAATTATTCAAAATATTTAAACTTATGACTCTCAGTAGTTCTTTTACAGATTTTTCCCTAGCTGAGTTATTCCAACTTATCGAGCAAGGACGCAAATCTGGTTGTTTAAATGTATGTACTTTGCCCGATATTAATTCTCCTCAATCTAAAGCTAAATACTTTTATATTTGGTTCAGAAATGGTCGTGTAGTCGCCGCAGCACATCGTTTAAATGGTAGAGGTTTAGTTGCAAAAATTGCCCAGAGAAATTGGACAGAACCGCAGATTTTAGAAAATATTTATAGTAATACATCTACAACTACACCTTTTGGTTTGCAGTTAAAAACTCAAGAGGTTTTAAGTGCAGAACAATTAAACTTATTATTTGCTAATCAATTACAGCAAGTTCGTCAATTATTTGAAATTCAAAAAGGTGTATTTAAACTCGATTGTAAAGCCAGTTTACCGATGACTGAGATGACAGGATTAAGTTTGAAAGCCACAGAAGTAACTTTAATGGCTTTAAGAGTGTTGAAAAATTGGCAAGTGTTGGAAGCAGCGCTACCGAATGTAGAATCTGGTATACGAAATATTAGTCAAAGTAAACCACAACTGCGCTTGAATGCTTTTGAATGGCAAATCTGGGAATTTGCGAGTGGTGATATTTCCATAAAAGATATTGCGGTTCAACTTCATCAACCAGCTATTAAAATTCAGCAAGCGGCTTTTCGATTAATGCTTGTAGGTTTGATAGAAGAAGTACCCCAAGTAACATCAAATTCCCATTCATACAATTATGATATGGATTTAACTTGGGTAAATAAATATGGTTCGCGAGCTGCTAAAAAGCATCAAGAATCACAAACACCCCAAGTCAGCAGTTCGTTGCTGCAAAATCTTGTTGGGTATTTAAGGAGCAAAGCTTAATGACATCAGAAATTCTTCGTATTGTAGTTACAGGAGGTGTAGGAGCGGGAAAAACTACATTTATTCGGACAATTAGTGAAATTGATGTTGTTGACACCGACAAAAGAGCAACCGATGAGTTAGCCGAATTAAAGGAAAAAACTACAGTCGCTTTAGACTTTGGTAAATTAACGATCGCGTCCAATCAATCATTACATTTATACGGAACTCCCGGACAAAGCCGATTCGATTTTATGTGGGACATTTTGATTGAAAAAGCCCACGCTTATATTCTTTTAGTAGATGCACATCGTCCTAATCAATTTCGTTACGCACGTAAAATTCTCAACTACATGAACCATCATGCATCAATTCCGGCGACAATCGGTATAACCCATACGGATTGCCTCGATGCGTGGCAAATCGAAGATGTAGCTTTGGCTTTGGGACTCTCAGATGAAGCCAATCCACTCCCCATAATGGCTGTCAACCCCAACGAACGTGAATC
>NZ_JADEWL010000260.1 GCF_015207665.1 Plectonema cf. radiosum LEGE 06105 | reverse complement strand
CTCTCCCCCCTGTCCCGCTCCCCCGCTCCACTCCCTTTCTCCCTCAAACATGAAAGGTAATCGTAAGCGCGGGAAGGGAGTAATGGATTGGGAAAGAGAACCGATTAAAGTAAATAAAATATTAGGTAAACAAGCGGGCTTTGGTCCAATTCCAGCCAATCAAATTTTACCTTGGTTTGCAATTATCACCTTAAGCTATTTTATTTTTGACGGATTATTGAGTTGGGGAATACCCAAAGTTGCAGTTATCAGTTTTTGGTTAATTCTAAGTTGGTGGTTTGTGACCGGAAAAGACCCCGATAAATATATTAATCGTTTTCGCAAACCTAAAGGTAGCAACTGGATTATCGGTGGTGCAATGTATGTATCTCCTTTACTTTCTCGGAATATCAGAAAGCAACTTAAGAAGGCAGGGAGCAGGGGGAAGGAAAGTTATTTTTAGATAATTAGTGGTGACAATTATTTGTTTATGGGAAATGCCTTATTACAATGAAAGCTCATATTCAAACAATAAATTCTATCGACCAAAATAACCAGAAATCGCAGTATATCCCCTTTGAGAACGAACTAGACCTCTGCTGTATGGTTCGCATCGAAAGGGATAATCGTAAAGTAGGAGCATTTTTACTCAACCAAGGTGATATCAAAGATGAAAACCAATTCCAAGTAGTTTTTGCATTCCAAATCAAAGGTATCCACAACCAACTTTACCCAGAAGAAATAGCATCAATATCAGCTTCTATCTCCGAAGCAATGAAATCTATCCTTCCAGGAGAAAAATGTACGTTTCTTTTAGGACGTTATTCGGATGACTCTGCTAGACTTGAGCATCTTAATAATCTTGCCGAAAATTGTTCTTTAAAACTACCAGCTATCTTAGTCCGCAACGAACAAGCAAGAGTACAAGAATTAACCCGTAAAGGAGCAAGGTCAACTTGGCAGCAAATAGTATTCTGTACCTGGACTGTAGATAAATTTGGAGAAAATAAAACTGACCCTTTATCGAAATTAATACATTACACAGGTAAAGCCGGACGTTTTTTATTAGATAACGTTACCGGACGTATATCACAAAGACAAGAACAACTTCTCAATGTCTTATTAATGAAAGCCTATACCCAAGGATTTATTCAATGGGAAATGCTGTTTAATACCAAAGCAGGATTGGAACTTACACCACTCAACGATACGCAATTATGGTCATGGTTGTGGAGCAGATTCAATAGATATCAAGCACCACCTATTCCTCAACTTCTAGTTATTGCAGAAGATAAAGATAGCGGTATTAAATTAACGGAAATTCAAAATTCTTTCAAGCACTCCACAACTATCTTGATTAGAGGGGAAAAAGGTAGAAGTTCATGTCCGGAACATCGTCAATGTACAAACCGCGTTTATGTGAAGGACAAAGTATGCGGTGTCTTAACAATGGTAGATACTGTAATCGCATGGACGAGTGCAAAAGAGCAAATTGCATGGATGTGGAAAGTCTTGAGCGAAAATCACGTCCGAGATACCGAAGTATGGGTAGAAATTTCAGGAGCCAACCGTTACCTAACCAAAGATAATTTACATCGTCAAGCCAAGCAAACCAAAGCTGCTAGAGAACGAGCATTATTTAAAGGAACTGGTAGAGATGTAGGTGCGGAAATTAAGCAGGAGGAAAGTTTTGATGCACAGAAAAAATTATATAAAGGTGCTGTTCCCCTTAACTGTGCGGTAGTATTCTTAGTTTACCGCGAAAATGCAGAAAGCTTAGACCTTGCGTGTGACTTACTGTGCAACAGTTTTGGTACCGCTAAAGTAGTTAGAGAAAGAAACATTGCGAATCTAATTTGGCTAGAAACTTTACCCATCACCTGGCGAAGAATTTTACATTCAAGTTCAATTCTGAGCGAACGACGATTAGTTCTAGAAAGTGAAACCATCGCAGGTGTTCTACCTCTTACTCTTCCTAAAGAACTCGATTCTATAGGTGTGGAATTTCTAACTAATCGAGGTGGTAAACCCGTATGCGTAGACTTATTCAACCATACCCAACACGCACTAATTACAGGTAAAACTGGTTCGGGTAAATCAGTATTACTGTGGCGATTTATGCTTGATGCTTTATCACAAGGAATACCAGTAGTGGGAATGGATATACCCGCAGCTGATGGAGAAAGTTCTTTTAAGACTGCAATTGAATTGTTGGGAGATGCTGGTGCTTATTTTGATTTATCCCGTGCTTCTAATAACCTAATGGAACCTCCAGATTTACGAGACTTTGATGCAGAGGAACGGGCTTCGCGGATGAAATCGTGGCGTTCATTTATACGTAATGCTTTGAGGGTCATCGTTATGGGACGTTTAGATGCTCCCCATTTAGCACAACGAGTAGATGCAATTCTAATGCAAGCACTGGATGTATTTTTAAGTGACCCCGACATCATCGAGCGTTATAATTTGGCATTCTCCAAAGGTTGGAAATCATCCGAATGGCAGGATATCCCAACATTAAAGGATTTCTCCCGATTTTGTTCCATTGCTCGGATAAATATTCAAAAACCAGAAGCCATTGACCATCAAGCAATCAATCAAATCACCAGCCAGATTACTGCATTACTGGTAAGTCCTTTAGGAACAGCGATAGGTAAACCCAGCAGTTTTTCGCCGGAACCGATGGTCAAATTCTATGCTCTTACAGGCTTGAGTAACGACCAAGATTCTTATACAATGGCTGTTGCTGCAAAGGCTGCCTGTTTGAGAGTAGCTCTTTCCCATCTTAAAAGCCTTTTTATAGGTGATGAACTTTCTGTATTGTTCCGCAAAGATGGCTTCAGCGCAATGATTGGGGAACTCTGCGCGACCGCACGGAAAGATGGATTGAGTATAGTTTTATCCAGTCAAGACCCAGATACAATCTATCAGTCATCAGCAGCAGCGATGATTATGCAGAATATCAGTTACAGAATTACTGGTTGTATTACTTCAAATGCTGTTGCTTCGTTTGAGAAGTATTTATCATATCCGGTTGAAATAATTGCGAGCAATGCTTCCGAATCCTTCTTTCCCCGTCGTTCCGATTTATATTCCTGCTGGTTAATTGAGAAAGGAGGGCGTTTTTGGCCAACCAGATTTTATCCAGGAGAAATGGCTTTAGCTGCAATAGCGACAAATCAAGATGAACGCAGTACACGTCGAGCAATTTTATCCCAATACCCTAATAGCATCAAAGGACAATTACAAGGTTTAGCTAAATTTACCAAGGTTTATGTTGCAGCCATCAAACAAAATAGAAGTTTATTGCATATCAATGGAGAAACTGAAAATGTATCAGAAAAAGATAAAGTTGAAGAGTCCGAAACGCCTACGCATACGTAGAGTATGTTGGAAGCATAAAACACAAGCTATAACCAAAAGAACCAATTTCTTACGAGGGACACCCTCTTACTTCTACCTTCTTGTTAGAAGTATTTCAATCATTGGAATAACAGTTACAGCTTTAAATGTGATTAAGGTCAATTCATCATTGGCAGCAACCTCAGATATAACACAAAATCAAACAGTTACTCAAACAGAACGCTCAACATTCAACAAAAACTCATCAGATGAAATTCAAGGATTTATTAATGATGTACGTTCCTTTGTTCGCGGGGATTTTTTCGGTAATATTAAGCAGCTCGTTAAAGATTCAATCGGTTCGGTTGATATCCCCGATTTGGGTCAAGTTGTAAGTGAAATTATGAAAGGTTCGCTTCCATCCGATGGAGTTACATCTAATAAGTTAGAGAATAATCTTCCTAATTCCTATGCGATTCGTCAAGATTTAGCTAACCAAAGCGAAAGAGTAGGAGCTATTGAAGTTGCACAGAATAAAACTCTTTCTAAAAACGCTCAACAGGAGTCTTTCAATACTCTTGAATTGAGTGCTAATTCCCAGGTTGAATCAAGTCAAATGTCAGATGATTCTCAAAATTCTGATACTTCCCAGCAAATATTGCAAAATATTTCTAAGCAACTCAAAAATAATACAACAATTTCCGATTTGCTTTTACAAGAAGCGAGTCAGTCACGACAAGATAACGCTTTGGGATTAACTTTAACTGCTCAAGCAGCTACAGAACTAAATGCGGTAAATACTAGAGAAAGACAAAGTGCGATCGCCACTGGGAATCGTGCTGTATCTCAAGGTTCTCTGCTGATGATGCCGGGAGGTGCCGTTTTGGGAGAGTAGAGGAGTGGGGGAGGGGGAGAGTGGGAG
>NZ_JADEWL010000259.1 GCF_015207665.1 Plectonema cf. radiosum LEGE 06105 | reverse complement strand
ACTCCTCACTCCTAACTCCCAACTCCTAACTCCTAACTCCTAACTCCTAACTCCTTTAACTCGTCTCCGGTGAGGCGACAAATTCGCCAATCTTCTAAAATATCTGCTCCCATATGGCGATAAAATGCTTTTGCTGGTTCGTTCCAATTCAAAACGCTCCATTCTAATCTTCCACAATTTCTTTCAACTGCAATGCTCGCGAGTTTGGTTAAAAGTGCTTTTCCAACTCCTTGTTGACGATATTCTTTTAACACGAATAAATCTTCTAAATAGATTCCCGGTTGTGTAAGAAAGGTTGAATAATTATGAAAAAATAAGGCAAACCCTACGGCTTGCCCCATATATTCTGCTAATATCGCTTCCGCATATTTTTGTGAACCAAATAAATGCTCTTGAAGTTGTAAAGCGCTACCAGTCACAGCATTGGTAAGTTTTTCGTATTCTGCTAATCCTTTGATTAATTCAAATAATACGCCGCAATCTTTTGGTTGAGCTAAACGTAAATTTAAGTCGCTATCTGGAGTCATTCGTTATTAAAAATCTCAACAATGACACTAAAGATATCTTAAATATGGGATAATTTTACAAAAGTTTTTCTAAATCAATATTCTGATTCCCAGGCTCAGCCTGGGAACTAGATTCCCTACTCCCAAAACCATCAAGTTAGTAAACAATTACCAGCAATTGCTCGATAACTGATAACTGTTAACTGATAACTGATTATACTAGCCAGCCTTTCAAACGCTTGGCTATATGAGGACGACGCAATTTTCGCATGGCTTTACTTTGAATTTGTCGTACTCTTTCGCGAGAAAGGTTGAACATATTGCCTACTTCCTCTAAGGTACAGGGTTCGCTGCTAGTCAAACCGTAACGTAAAGAAATTACGTCTTTCTCCCGTGGAGTTAGTACATCTCCCAATACTTCCCAAATCTCCTGACGCATCATGGTTTCATTCATTTTTGCTTCGGGAGATTGGTTATCTTCGTCTTCCAATAAATCCATCAATTCCGTATCTTCTTCTTTACCGACACGGTGGTTTAATGAAAGCGCTTGACGACGCAGTTGCTGTAATTGACGTAGCTGAGTAGCTGGAATTTCCAGCACTTTCGCTAATTCTTCTTCTGTGGGATTTCGTGCTAATTTTTGTTTTAATTCTCTTTGGGCTTTCTTGAGTTTATTAAGCTTTTCTACTATATGTATGGGTAAACGAATTGTCCGCGCATCGTTGGCGATCGCCCTAGTAATTGCTTGACGAATCCACCAATAAGCGTAGGTTGAAAATTTATATCCTTTATCTGGATCGAATTTTTCTGTAGCACGATTTAAACCCATGGCTCCTTCTTGAATCAAATCGAGGAAAGGAACACCGCGATTAAGATATCTTTTGGCTATGGAAACTACCAAACGCAAGTTAGAACGAATCATTTTTCGCTTCGCGACTTTACCTTGGTATAAACGATGCTCTAACTGCTTTTGATTAATTCCCATTTGGGCTGCTATGGCTGCTTTATCGGGGAAATTCCCCAATTTTTCCTCTGCCGCAGCTTGTGCTTGTCTGACTTCTTCAAGGATACGTACTCTTTTGGCTAACTCCACTTCTTCTTCGGGTTTAAGCAATGGATAACGCGCCATTTCTTTGAAAAATGCTCCTACAGCATCATCATATTCGGTTTTGTTATATCCCGAAGGCCGCGCTGCCGCCATATCATCCCCATTGCTTGCTTCCACATTACTTGCTTCTGCATCAATGTTTTGAGCAATTAAAGCTTCTTCGTCTGTCACTACTTCTAAAACATTAATTGCTTCTAATTCATCCTTATGAGCAACTTTCTGCATATTTTCCATTGTTCCCAATTGTGCAATATTCATAAGTCTTTTAATGGGGGATTGTTGCTTAATACCGTAAATAATCAAAGTGACAGCTGTTCGGCATTCCAGATTGTAATATTGGTTATACATCTAGAATGCCTGTTACTTTACCTGGATTTCTCACAACTAAGTCGTAAGCGTTGAGTGACGGATTGATTTCCCCACTGCTCACTACTACTTCCAACTTCCTTCTTGTTTGTGAGAAATGCGGGTTTAGTCGCTCCGCATTCAAAGTGGTTTTATAGCTTATTTACTTGACTTTTTGAGCTTTTTTATATCTATGCTCTGCTATATCCCACTCATAGAACCTTCGTTATAGAAATCATTGATAAATATAAACTAGATTATCCTAATACATATATTCTTCACTTTTTTTCTCTAACAGAATATTCATCTGTTTTATCACCTCCTAATTTTTCTTTAATCAATAGATATAAAAAATACTCTTTTACCGCCAAATTATTAAATTTTTCTGTTTTTATTTCGGGACTGTTACACTTTTATGTTTAATAACTGTTTACCGATAATAATACCTTGTGATTCACTAATATATGTCTTTTGGCGGAGTGCAGTTCAATTCATATCAAAATATTGCAGATGAAACTTTGGGAAATTTTTCCCTATATAAAAGCATCTCACATACCACCAAAGCTGAATATCTATCAATGGAGAGATAAGCCGTCTTCCATAGTTGGTAAACTAGCAGAAAAAATGGCGTAAATAGGTGAGATTATTGGGGATTATAAATCAGGTATCAAAAAATCATTACCGAGTCATGTTTGTGTAAGGTTTGTTTATGAGATTACATATCTACGAAACTTATCAAGTATTATGTCAAATGAAAGTATTGCGAAATACATTTTATCTGAACTATATATATAGGACTTAATATTGAAAATTCAAAAAATCATTACACGTAACTATTCCCGACTGCCCCCAACCCTACTCCCTATTTCACAACGGTAATTATTCATCGGTAAAATAAAAAAAATATGTATACAAATAATGCAACTTTACCCACTGCGATCGCGGCTTCAAATCAAGGAGAATATCAACTAAGAATCACGCCAAAACAATGGGTTGAGGTGTTAGTAGACTGTCCAGGAATGACGGGATTATTAACTTACGGATTACCCCAGGAGTTAGAAGTAAAACCGGGGGATATTCTCAGCGTACCATTGAATACACAAACTGTTGGCGGAATTGCGATTCGGACATTAACAAAACCTTCCCAAGATGTACCGATAGAAAAAATTCGCAATATAGAAGATGTAGTTAGTTCTGGGTTTTTTCCCCATTTTTACTGGGAATTATTAAACAGAGTTGCAGCATATTATTACACTCCTTTAATTCAAGTAATTCGCGTTGCTTTACCTCCTGGTATATTGGGAAAATCCCAGCGAAGAATTCGGCTTATTTCTGCTCCAAATAATTCCTTCTCTTCCTCTGTGTCAATTTCCCTTTCCCCCACAGCACAGAAAATTCTCGATTTACTCGAAGCTCAACAAGCCGGAGATTACAGTTTTATCTATCTACAGCGACAAGTCAGGAATGCTCATCGAGGAGTAAGGGAGCTACGACGACTTGGTTTAATCGAAACTTATTTAGAAGCACCTCGTTCAACTAAACCAAAATTACAAAAAGCCGTAATATTAATTGGAAATAGTTTTGCACCAGATTTAACGACTCGTCAAGCAGAAATATTAGAAGTATTGCGACGAAGAGGTGGTGAGATGTGGCAAACTGAATTATTACAAGCTTGTAGCACTAGTTCTTCAGTAATTAAAATTTTAGAAAAAAAAGGTTATGTTGTCCTAGAAGAAAAAGAAGTATTGCGAACCGATGCCTCTGGAAATTCAGATCAAATATCAACGGTTCAACAAGTAAAAAATCTCACACCGGCTCAACAAATAGCTTTAGAAACGATAAATAATCTTCATAGATATGCATCAATTCTATTACATGGAGTTACGGGTTCGGGAAAAACAGAAGTATATTTACAAGCAATTGCACCCTTATTACAAAAAGGTAAATCAGCATTAATTTTAGTTCCTGAAATCGGACTAACACCGCAATTAACTGACCGTTTTCGTGCTAAATTCGCTAACAAAGTCAAAGTTTACCATAGCGGTCTTTCCGATGGCGAACGTTACGACACTTGGCGACAAATGTTAGCAGGAGAACCCCAAGTAGTCATCGGCACCCGCAGCGCAGTTTTCGCACCTCTACCCAATCTCGGTATAATTATCCTCGATGAGGAACACGATTCTTCATTTAAACAAGACTCTCCCATTCCCACCTATCATGCTAGAACAGTTGCAACTTGGCGAGCAGAATTAGAAAATTGTCCGTTAATATTAGGTTCTGCCACTCCTTCCTTGGAAAGTTGGGTGAATGTAGGGGGAGGTGGGGAGA
>NZ_JADEWL010000258.1 GCF_015207665.1 Plectonema cf. radiosum LEGE 06105 | reverse complement strand
CTCCTAACTCCCAACCCCTAACTCCTAACTCCTAACTCCTAACTCCTAACTCCTAACCCCTAACTCCTAACTCCTATGAAATTAGTCGTAGCTACATCAAATCCTGGTAAATTGCGAGAATTGCAACAATATCTTGCGGATTTGGATTGGGAATTAGTTCTCAAACCGCAAGAATTAGAAGTTGAAGAAACTGGTGATACCTTTTTAGCGAATGCTCGTCTCAAAGCTTCATCAGTTGCGATCGCGACAAATAATTGGGCAATCGCAGATGATTCTGGTTTGCAAGTGGATGCATTAAATGGCGCACCGGGGGTTTATTCAGCCCGCTATGCTGCTACCGATAGCGAACGTATTACCAGGTTATTAAAAGAATTGGGAGACGAAACCAATAGAAACGCACAATTTGCCTGCGCGATCGCTTTTGCTCGTCCTGATGGTACGATTGCTTTAGAATCTGAAGGTATTTGTAAAGGTGAAATCCTTCAGGAAGCTCGCGGTAATCATGGTTTTGGCTACGATCCAGTTTTTTACGTTCCCCAGAAACAATTAACCTTTGCCGAGATGACGACTGAGGTGAAGCGCTCAATTAGTCATCGAGGCAAAGCACTTACAGGTTTACTTTCTCAATTAAAGCAGATTAAACCTGAGAAAAATTATCTAACGCAATGAAGTGTAAAGGTTGAAGGGTAAATTGATGGCGCTTCAAACTTCAGACTTCATTTTTTTTATACCGCTTCTGTATTCTTTTCTCCGGTACGAATCCGCACCACCTGTTCCACTGGTGAGATAAAAATCTTACCATCGCCAATTTCACCAGTACGAGCAGCGGCAATAATTTTATCTACTACCATATCAACTTGAGCATCTTCTATGACAATTTCAACTTTGAGTTTTTGTAGAAATTCAACGGTGTACTCAGAACCTCGATAACGTTCGGTTTGTCCTTTCTGTCGTCCAAATCCCCGTACTTCGGAAACTGTCATTCCAACGATACCGGCATTGACTAAAGCAATTTTCACTTCATCCAGCTTGAAGGGGCGGATAATTGCTTCTACTTTCTTCATTTAACTGTCTCCTTACTTTAATTAGCTTTATCTATCTAACCAGATTCCCAGACCCGTGAGCGGTAACTGGTAAACTACTTATCAATAATATGTACCATTTACCGACCTATAAAAAATCACAAATTACAAAGATAAAGACAATAATTCTTTTACCTTGTTCGGTCAAATATGATTAAATATATGTGTTAAATTTTTTTGTCGGTAAAAATCATTTAAATATTAATTACGAGATTAGATTGTAAATCTAGCACAGTTCGGTGCAGATAATACTACTATTTAAAATCTATCAAAAGCCCATAAAATCAGCTTTTTTTATTTGACATTTTTACTTACTTTTGCCTTGTTTTACTAGATATGGCTTGTTAGTCAATATCTTTTGCCTCCTAGGGATGGCAATATTATGGCTTGGAGAATTAACTTTAATCTCAAGTCTAAAGTTAGTTTAAAAGTTAGTCTAAAAGTTAGTCTAAAATTAAATTACTAACGACCATGATTTTCTAAAAGGGGACGCACAACTACGTAACCAGCGCCAAAACCCATAAAAATAATCAGAACAATTGCAAAAATCAACCACCAACCACTAACTTGCGATGGTTCTGATTCTTCAGCATAGTAATAGCTTGCTTGTTGTTCTTCTATAAATACTGTTTCTGGTAGGGGTTCTATAAATTCAGTCACTTGAGGAACAACTGGTGCTGTACGTGGGCGTTTTGCTCGCTTTTGTGGTGTATTTGGGCGCTTGTATTGTTTATTTTGTGGCCCATAGTGTTTCTCCTTTACTTCAACTGCTGTTCGCTGAGAAGAATCATAATAACTATTATTTTGAGCAGTATTGGCAGAATGATTAGCTGCATTTTGCAAGTGTAAAACAGCATTAACGGTTTTAGCGATTTCTTGACGAAGTATGTGATTTTCTTGCGCTAAATATTCGTTTTTACGATTGAGTTGATGGATTGCAGCTTCTGCTGCTTGCAACTCTGCTGCTAATTCCCGATATACGCTCAGGGGTACGGAAGCTGAATAAGCTTGATTTTCTGGTTTTGGCGATCGATCGTAGACCGAATCTGTAATTGTTCCCATAGGTACTGGTATGGTACTTACTATTTAGTATAAAGAATAAATGGCTTCCGACTTACTATAAAGATGATCTGAAAGTTTAAAAAACATCTAATCATACCTGTAAATCATACAGGAAAGCCTCATAGATAAAAAAATATGTTTACCGAGTTTTACAATAAAACATACTAGTAAACTTATCATTAAAAATCAGATTTTTCAGATATTAAGGCGACATTATTCACCTGACAAACAACAATGTAAAATAGTTTTAAAAAGAATATGGATTATTCTTTAACAAAGGGAAAAAGTGTCCTACAGGTCCTTGTCCTTTGCCAATATCTAAAGCATGGTTTAATGCATCAGAAACATATTCTTTTGCTTGACGTGCTGATTTAAATAAACTATCTCCTCGCGCTAGATTAGCTGCGATCGCTGCTGACAAGGTACAACCAGTTCCGTGAGTATTTTTGGTGGCTACTAATTGAATCAGCAGGGTTTCAAGGTTTTTACCATCAAACCAAATATCGATTCCGCGTAAACTTCCCTGCATTCCACCACCTTTAACTAAAACAGCTTTCACTTTCAATTTTTCATGAATCGTCTGGGCTGCTGCTTTCATATCATCAAGAGATTTAATTTCTAAGCCGCAGAGAATTTGCGCTTCGTATCGGTTGGGAGTTAGAACCGTCGCTAAAGGTATAAGGCGATCGCGAAGAGTTTTCACAGCTTCATCATCAATTAGTTGCGCTCCTGTCCGCGATACCATCACTGGGTCTACCACTAAATTGGGAATTTGTAAAGTTTCTATTTGTTTAACAACGGTAGCAATAATTTCCTGATTTAGCAGCATTCCAGTCTTAGCTGCTTGCACCCCGATGTCTTCGCATACAGCCTGAATTTGCTGCTCTACAGATTCTTTTGACATTGCATCAACCCGTGTCACACCCAAAGTATTTTGTGCCGTGACGCAGGTAATAGCGCTAGTACCGTGGACGCAATGAAAAGCAAAGGTACGTAGATCGGCTTGAATTCCTGCACCACCACCGCTATCGGAACCAGCAATAGTTAAAGCTACGGGTACCTGAGATTTTGATTTGATGTTCATCAATTTGTTAAAGAATATGAATTATTAATTATGAACTTAAAGTACAAGATTTTTTGTTACTTTATCTCGCTCAGGGTGCAACAATTTCAAATTTTACCTTTGGGTATTTTTCCCACTTTCTGACTTTCTGACTTTTTTACTTGCCCATTTCCTTCTCAATTCGTTGCAACTCATCTTGTAGAAACTTACCCCATTCTCCGGCTAAGGGAATTTCTGTAAAAGGTATGCGAATAGATTTGGAGGCATCGGAAAATACAAATTCTAATTCAACTTTTTGGGCTTTTCTAGGTAGCTTTTCTATATCAATAGGTTTGTCATCTATCAAAAGATTGATATTTTCAACATGATTCAAAGAAAAAGTTTGCAAATCCACGATACCTTTAACAGTCGGTTTTCCCCAAGTAATATCATTACCTTTTTGAGCCAAAACCGCATAAATATCGTATTTTGCTCGGTCAAACTTTTTTTCCCAAACACGATAACCTTCCACTTTTTTAAATTCTCTAGAGCCTTGCCAAGCTAACCAAAAAAATGCTACTAACAAAGGCAACCATAAAAGTCCGCGTTCCATAAGATAACCTGAATAATTTACAAATAATATAGGTAAAATATAAATTTATTCAAAAAATATCTTTGATGTTGATGCGATCGGATTTTTTTAAAGAATATTTTGTGGTGCGATCGCACAATTAAAAGTAATCATGGTATTTAGAATATTGCGAACGCTTATTAACTTTCAAGATTTCTTCGCTTCCAGTAACGCCGGTTTGCGCTTACTATGAGCTATGGCAATAATCCAAATTACTTCTTCGAGTTCCGTATAAAAAATCTGATAGGGGAAACGTTGAATAACATAACGACGTATTCCTTCGATTTTATGTGGAGTTCCTAGATTGGGATTTTGCTGAATTTTCAGAATAACCTTTTCCACTTCGGACAGTAGATCTAACCGTTACATAACACTTACCCAAAGCTACCCATAGTTGGAAATATTTACTTTGGGCTTCGTTTACTTCCTACTTCATTCTGGCAGTGTCGGCACTCACCAGTCCACAGGCTAACCTCACCTAACTGGC
>NZ_JADEWL010000257.1 GCF_015207665.1 Plectonema cf. radiosum LEGE 06105 | reverse complement strand
CCTAAATCCCTCTAGCTGCCCCTTCACCCCTCGGATCGGCTGCACCTTCTAAGGTTCCATCTGGCTTGACGATGATTAAGTTAGAGTTACCCCAAGGATTCGTTTGGTTGATTTTGTGTCCCCGACGCTGTAATTCTTGTAAAGTTAGTGCATCCAACCCCCAAGGTTCGACGCGCAATGTATCAGGAAACCATTGATGATGGATGCGCGATGCGGAAACTGCTGCTCCTGCATCCATATCGAATTCCAAGACGTTAAGAATTATTTGTAATACTTGAGTAATAATGGTGCTACCTCCGGGAGTACCTACAGCCATCCGCAACCGTCCGTTTTCAGTGACAATTGTGGGAGTCATGCTCGATAGAGGAGTTTTGCGGGGTGCGATAGAATTCGCTTCATTACCGAGTAAGCCGAAAGCGTTGGGAACTCGCGGTGCTGCGGCGAAATCATCCATTTCATTATTAAGAATAATTCCTGTTCCTGGTGTGACTATACCAGCACCAAAACCCAAGTTAATGGTAAAGGTTAAACTGACAGCGTTGCGTTGTTCGTCGATAACTGTAAGATGACTGGTTTGTGTCGATTCGTAGTATTTTGAACGTTTAATTTTGGGATTGGTATTTGCAGGTATTAATCTTGATGGTATTTGACTAAATTTCTGTAAAGTCCTCTTATTAACTGGCGTGACTTGAGTAGAAGGTTTAGCACGCTGCATATTAATTTGCTGACGGCGAAATTTTGCATATTCTGGATTAATAAGTTGTTGTTGAGGAACTTTGACAAAATCAGGGTCGCCTAAATATTCCGAACGGTCAGCATAAGCAATTCTCATCGCTTCCACCATTAAGTGTATCGCGTCCGGGTGGTGCCATCCTAAAGATTTTAAGTCAGTATCGCCGATAATATTTAACATCTGTAATAAATGTATGCCTCCCGATGACGGTGGTGGCATCGAACAAACTTGAGCTTTACGTTCACGAAGTGCGGGGCGAAAATTACCGCATACTGGGGTACGCCAAATCGGTTTGTAGGATTGCAAATCTTGTAAAGTAATTAAACCGCCATTTTTCGCCATATCCGAGGCAATATTACGAGCGATTCTTCCCCTATAAAAACTGGCTGGATTTACAGCGATATTTTGTAAAGTTCTTGCTAAGTCTTGCTGTACAAGGATTTCTCCCGGTTGATAAAAATTACCGTTGCGAGTCAAAATAGCTCGCGCTGCTTGGTTAGTTGCGATCGCGTTTTTGCGACTTTGAACAGCTTGGACAAACTTGTTTTCAACAGCAAAACCATCTTTCGCTAACCGAATCGCAGGTGCAACAACGTTACTCCAAGATAACTTACCATAGCGACGATGAACTTCATACATACCCGCTACAGTTCCTGGAGTAGCCACAGCCAAATAACCATTAATACTTGCATTGGGACGCACCTTACCGCTACTATCCAAATACATATTTTTTGTAGCTTTTAACGGAGCGCGCTCGCGAAAATCCAAAGCCTGAATTGTGCGCCTTTTCGAGTCGTGCATTAACAAAAAACCGCCACCACCAATTCCTGCTGAAAAAGGTTCAACTACGGAAATTGCAAAAGTCGTTGCAACAGCAGCATCAACAGCATTACCTCCTTTATGTAACATTTCTAACCCAGCGTCGCTAGCTAAAGGATGGGCTGAAACTACCATTGCTCTTTTGCTACGTAACGGTTGAATAAAAGCGGCTGTAGCTATTGGAGAATAAAAAGTAATGCTAAATAAAAGAAATATCCGAGATAAAACACGCATATAAATTTCTGAGGGAAGAATGCATAGAATTTATACTATAATCTTACGTGTTTATCTTGAAAAAATTATCGTTATTAATTAAAAATTAAAAACACCATTTGACAGTGTTGTCCGAAAAAAATCAACAATGATATGAGTTAATCTAAAATAGAAATTAGCTATCTGTTCCTGTAATTTTTATGGCTAGAGACAAGTACCATGAAATAGTCAAAGCAGCGCTTATCAAAGAAGGATGGCTGATAACTGACGACCCATTATTTGTAGAAGCAGGAAAACGAAAAATTCAAGTAGATTTAGGAGCAGAAAGATTAATTGCAGCAGAAAAAGCAGGTAAAAAGATTGCTGTAGAAATTAAAAGCTTTATTGGTGTTTCAACGTTACAGGATTTTTATTTAGCTTTAGGACAGTTTAATTTCTATCAATATGCTCTTGAGAAAAAGATGCCTGAAAGAATGTTATTTTTAGCGATTCCAGATGATATCTATGAAGATTTTTTTCAGGATAACTTTATTCAAGAGTTGTTAAGACGCTATCAAGTAAAAATGCTGATTTATCATATAGAAAAAGCAATTATAGAAAGATGGATAAAGTAACTAACTATAAATCAATTGTTCGTCAACTTGCAATTGGTATAGGCAAACTTGGCGAACGTCCCGACGATGAAATTAAAAATCAAATTATTCTTGACGATGAGCGCGGTCATTATTTACTTTATTTTAACGGATGGCGAGGTTCTAAACGTACTTATGGTTGCTATTTACATATTGATGTTAATGATAATGGTAAAGTCTGGGTGCAGCATGACGGTACGGATTTAAGGGTTGCGGAGCAATTATTAGACAAAGGAATTCCTAAATCCGATATTGTATTAGGATTTCATTCACCGATTAAAAGACCAGATACGGGTTATGCTGTCTCTTAATTAATATATTAATATGGTTCATTTATTAATCACCCCCGAACCTATTCCCTACTCCCTACTCCCTTCAATTAAGAATTACGAACTATATTATTATTTCGACGACCACTACCGCGATGGTCTTTGCGTGGTTTTGCAGGACTATCCTCTGCTTGTTTATGAATATTAAATTGATTGTTTGTTTCAAATGTAAAATTTTGGACAAAGCCAGGTGACGCTATTAAAATCCATAGTGGCAAAAATAAGTATATTTTTTTCATTATACTGAATTAATTTAAGTAAATTTGCTATTAATAAACCAAACTACATTCCTTTGTCACCTCAAGGCAAGTTAGATAAAATACATAATTTTATTAATTACTGAGAACAAATTACTTTTTTATAGATTTTTTGGCTTTGATAAGAATTAGTGATGTTAAATAGTGATTCTTAGGTAGTATCGTTGAATGTGCTTTAAAGATATAAAAAACAAGGAATAAATAAAATAGCTGATTTTATATATATAAAATTGATTCGTTGGTATGCTAATTTTTGGAGATGTTGCAATACACCCCGTCTCTACATTATTATTTTTTCAGAAAATTATAAATTGCGGAAAAATTTTGTTCTCCAAATCCCTGCTGCATTTAGAAAGCTTTTAAAAAAGCAGTTGTATCGATAATTAAGAGTAGATACTGAAGAATTGCTGGAAGGTTAAAGGTTAAAATTGAAAAACTTTTAATTATTAATTTCTAGCTTTCAAGTTTTTTTATTTTGGAGAAAAATATGCAAAATGTTGTTGTTACAGGAGTTTCCACAGGTATAGGTTGGGGTACACTCAAAGTATTAAATAGTAAAGGAATTCATGTATTTGGGAGCGTTCGCAAACCTGAAGATGCAAAACGTTTAAGTGATGAATTTGGTGATGGATTTACACCTTTAATATTTGATGTTACTGACGAAAAATTGGTACGTGAAGCTGCTGAGCAAGTTAGTAATCAAATTAATGGTAATAACTTACTTGGTTTAGTAAATAATGCTGGTATCGCCATAGGTGGACCTTTGATGCATCAACCAATTGCAGAATTTAGTAAACAAATAGAAGTTAATTTAATTGGACAACTAATTGTTACTCAAGCTTTTTTACCTTTATTGGGAACCAATTCTACTTATAAAAGTAAACCGGGAAGAATTATTAATATCAGTTCCGTTGGTGGCAAAATAGCATCGCCATTTCTTGGTGCTTATAGCGCATCCAAATTTGCTTTAGAAGGATTTTCCGAATCATTACGACGGGAACTCATGCTTTACGGAATTGATGTAATTATAATTGGTCCGGGTTCTGTGGTGACACCAATTTGGGATAAAGCCGAAAAAATGGACTTTTCTCCCTACGAGAATACCAAATTTGCAATTCCAAGTAAAAAATTTCTCGACTACGCTCTGAAAAAAGGACGTTCTGGTTATCCAGTAGAAGATGTGGGAAACTTAATTTGGAAAGCTTTGACAACTGCAAAACCGAAAGTACGTTATCCCATTGTGCCAAATCATTTCTTTGATTGGATAGTTGCCAGATTACTTCCCCAACGAATCCTTGATAATATTCTTGCAAACGAATTAGGTTTAGGGAATAGGGAATAGGGTTCGGGGGGAACAGT
>NZ_JADEWL010000064.1 GCF_015207665.1 Plectonema cf. radiosum LEGE 06105 | reverse complement strand
CACCGTCACACTCCCAGCATTTCCTTCTCCGAATGTTGAGGCAGTAAGACTAGCACCTTCTGTTAAGTTAAAGGAACCGGCATCAACGGTAATATTTCCCCCATCACCCACACCACCTGCTTGCACCCTGCTGAAAATATTAGCATCTGTAAGGGAAACAGTATCTTTGGCTTTCACCGTCACACTCCCAGCATTTCCTTCTCCGAATGTTGCGGCAGTAAGTTCAGCACCTTCTGCTAAATTCAAGGAACCGGCATTAACGGTAATATTTCCCCCTTTACCAATAGTTCCTGTTTCCACATCACTGAAAATCGCACTAGGGAATCCATTTTTTTCCCCAGCAATATCAACAACACCCGTTACATTCACATTCACATCTCCCGCATTGCCTCTTCCTGCACTTTGGGTATCAGATGCACCACGAGTACTAGTTTGTAATTGAGCGCTATCTCGTAGTGTCAGGTTAGCAGCATTAATCTCAATATTTCCCCCTTTACCCACACCACCTGCTTCCACTGTGCTGAAGATATTAGCATCTGTAAGGGAAACAGTATCATTGGCTGTTACCGTCACATTCCCCGCATTTCCTTCTCCGAATGTTGAGGCAATAAGTTCAGCACCTTCTGTTAAGTTGAAGGAACCGGCATTAACGGTAATATTTCCCCCATTACCAATAGTTCCTGTACCCACAGTACTTCTAATCCCACTGGGAAATGTATCTCTTCTATCAGCAATATCAACAACACCCGTTACATTCACATTCACATCCCCCGCATTGCCTCTTCCTGCACTTTGGGTATCAGATGCACGACGAATACTAGTTGTTATTTGAGCGCTATCTCGTAGTGTCAGGTTAGCAGCATTAATCTCAATATTTCCCCCATTACCCACACCACCTGCTTCCACCCTGCTAAAGATATTAGCATCTGTAAGGGAAACAGTATCATTGGCTGTTACCGTCACACTCCCCGCTTTTCCTTCTCCCAATGTTGAGGCAGAAAGACTAGCACCTTCTGCTAAATTCAAGGAACCTGTATTAACGGTAATATTTCCTGCATTACCTCTTGAATCCCGGCGCACCCGATTGCGAATTTGGCTCCCAGAATCAGCAACTGTTATTTCTCCAGTCGCATCTAGGGTAATATCTCCGGCAACAGTTTCAGGTGTCCCCAAACCTTGCCCAATCCCAGCGGAAAGAAAACTTCCTCCAGTAATTTCCACATTTCCAGCATTAACTACGATATCACCGCCACCAGCACCTTCTACATATACCTTGGCTTGATTTGTCAGCGATACATCAGCACGAGTAACATTATCGGGAAATTCCAACCTGAAATTATTCCCATTTATATCTAGTGCTACAGTTCCAGTTTCTGCCAATCCTCCTAACTCAACCCTCCCACCATAAGCGTTTAATTCTCCACCATTCATGTTGACATTGCCACCCACCAGCAGCAAACTCTTACCATCGGGAACCCGCAAACCAAATACGTTAAAACCTGCTGGATCTATTCCAGAGTCTGCAATTGAATTATTTTGAATCGATGCTGTTTGATTAATTTGACTAAACAAAAAAGCCGAAGGATTCACCGTCAATAAAGCTGGTGGTTGAGGATTTATCGTACTAAAAAACCCTTGCTCTGCAAACTCAATTGCATTTGCAGTAGTCCCTACAAAGGAACCATTTATATCCAAACTGGCATTTTCTCCAAAAACAATCCCGTTGGGATTAATTAAAAATAAATTTGCATTACTAGGGTCAAAATTTCTATTGGATATCGTACCCAAAATGCCTAATATTTCTGAAGGATTATTTCCCGTGACTCTTGTTAAAACATTTTGAATATTATCATTAGGAACAACAAAATAAGCACCTCTTCCTTCACCGACATTTAATTCTTGCAAACTATGAAATAAATTTTGACCCCGCTCTGCTCCACCTTCTATCAAGGTGCTGGGTATACCATTTCTATTTACATTATTATTATTATTAATTTGTGAAGGTTCAGTACCTAAAGTGTTATCCGGTACAATATTGCTTTGAGCAAAACCCGATTCTATTGATGTGACGCTGACACTCAAAAATCCTAGTAATATTTTTAGAGAAAATTTCCATAAGCTGTTATAATTAATTTCGTTCATTTCAACCTCTTATGCGTTAAAAATACTTTTAATATTTTAGGTAAAAGGAGCCTGCTTTTTACGGAAATTTTAACCTTACCTTTCAAAACCTCCCCCAGCAAGGGGAGAGGCTGTTAATTTATCCCCTAAACTCTTAATAATTCTGCCAATTCTTGATCGATCAAGTTTGACAATTCTGCTTCGGAAAGTTGTAAGATGTCATCAACAAAATCTTGTACTGGTTTCACCTCTAAGGTTTCTTCGATTTCTACAACTTCCAAGGAAATAACTTTATCTAGTAAATACTGTGCTAAAGCTTCAATGGTGGAATATTCAAATGTCAAGGTAGAAGGTAAGGAGTTTCCCAACATTTTCTCTAACTGATTTTTTAATTCCATCGACATTAAAGAATCCATTCCCATGTCGAAGAATCCGGTACGGGGATTTGGACGAAATGAGGAATCAAATTGCAGAACTTTGACAACTTCATCTTGAATACGAGCAATCAATAAATTTTCTCGCTCGCTAACGATGGTTTCTTGGAGTTGATGGAGAAGTTCTAAATGCTGGGTTGATGATTCTTGTTTTACTTTTGCTTGGGTTTGACTAAGGAAGTTATTAACTAAAGGTGGTTGTTTTCCTGGGGAAAATTGTTGTAAAAACTTCGTCCAATTAACGGGTGTAACTCCTACTTGTGTTGCGTTTTGCGTTAATAAATCTCCTAATATTTGTAATGCTTGTTGTGGTGCAATTGTGGAAAAACCACTTGCTGTTATTCGTTGTTGGTGACGAATGTCTAATTTAGCAGCCATCCCGACTTCACCCCAAGCACCCCAGTTAATGCTCAAACCTGGCTTACCTTGATTTCGGCGATAATTAACTAAGGTATCCATAAAAGCATTCGCAGCAGCATAGTTTCCTTGAGTTGGGGAACCCAATAAGGAAGCTACTGAGGAGAAACAAACAAAGAAGTCTAGAGGTATATCTTGAGTTAGATGATGTAAATTCCAAGTTCCCCTGACTTTCGCAGCCATAACTCTCTCGAATCGTTGCCAAGTTTGCTGTAACAGTAACCCATCATCTAAGACACCCGCAGCGTGAATAATACCTCTTAAAGGTGGATGGGATGTCTTGATTTTGGTTAATATTCCAGATACATCTTCTACTTGGGAAACATCTGCTTTGACAACCAGTACTTTCGCTCCGGCTTGTTCTAGTTGTAAAATTTCTTGTTGAGTGTCGTTGGTAATTCCCCTTCTGGTAGTTAAAACTAAATTTCTAGCCCCTTTATCAATCATCCAACGAGCAACTACAAGTCCCAAAGCTCCTAATCCGCCGGTAATTAAATAGCTGCTTTCTGAATTAAACTTAAACTGTTGTTGTGCGTTAGTTTGATAATTGCGTCTTACTAAGCGAGCAACTTTACGAATTCCTTGACGTAGAGCAATTTCATTTTCTGTGTCTGCAAATAATAATTGCTCGTACAATTCTTGAACTTGATTATGGTTTGCTGCATCTAAATCCAAGCGGGTACATAATAGTTCTGGATGTTCTAAAGCAATTACTTTACCCAATCCCCACAATGAAGCTCCGGTTAATTGTAAATCATCGGATGCTGTTGTTGCTTGAGTTGCTTTCGTTACCAACCACAATCGGGGATATGGAGATAATTCAGCTTTAGTCAAAGCTTGGACTAAATGTAAAACGCTACCGCAATTACGAACTTGGTTATTTGTCTTAAAAGTGTCATCTAATCCCCATAAGTATACTATTCCCCGTAAAGCAGTTTGATTATTTGTGATCTCCTCCAGCAATCGTTGAAAGTCTTGGGGATTTTCGGGGTTGATGTAAAACTGTTGCGGAAAAGCTTTATATTCCGTACCGGGAACAACTAAAACATAATCTTCGCCATTTTGCTGTAATTTTCTTGCAAGTTGAGCGCCTATTCCTGTATCTTGAGCGAATATCAGCCAACTACCCTTTTCTTGTGGAATTAATTCTTGATTCTTATCAACATCCTTGTTTTCCCAAGCAATTTCATACAACCAATCGTGTTCTGCTTTAGTGATGTTTTGGAAAACGGTTTTTTGACGAGTTCTTCTGGCTTCAAAACCGATAATTTCCGCAATTAAACGTCCGGATTCGTCGTACAAACTGATATTACCAAGTAAACTATTATCGTCTGATTCTTGTTTTTGAGCGTGACACCATAGTTTACGATCGCAATTAGGACGATGGTAAAATTTTAATTTGGCAATGTTAAAGGGAACGTACATATAATCTTGCTCGGATTTAGTTAGTTCCCAACTGTTAAGTAGTTGTAAACAAGAATCAATTAAACCGGGATAAAGTTGATAATTATCAATTTTATCTGGTAATTGAGGCTGTTTCATTTGACATAAAGCTTGATTTTCTCCCAGCCAAATTGTGTCAATCCATTGAAATGAATTTTCCCAGTGATAGCCCCTATCTCGGAATGTGGAGTAAAATTCTGTTCCCGATATTTGATCGCATTGCTGTTTTAATGTTTCAATATTTATCGAGTTATTGACAAAATTTATTTCTGTTGTCACCAGATTAACTATTGCCTTTGCGTGAGATTCCCAAGCTTCAATATGGTTTTCCGAAGTTGGATTTTGTAGACTAATAATTTGTAATCCTGTGCCTTGATTTGATTGCGGTGTCAACACTAACTGAACCGTCTGGGTACTATCATGATCACAAATCAAAGGATGTGAAAGTAATAAATTCTCAATCACACAAGATTCATCCGAAAAAGTCTCCTTAACAGCCGATAAAATCATCGAAACGTAAGATGCTGCCGGAACTATTGCTTTTCCATACAGTTTGTGATCATTTAAATAAGCCGGTGAATTGGCACTGAATTCTACTTCAAAACGAGTTTCTGGAGAAAATGGCAATCTCAGCCTTTTACCTAATACCGGATGCAGCGCTTGATTATTACTTGGGGTTAAAGTTGGTGATTGAGGAATATTTATCTGAGATGTATCAACCCAATAACGCTGACGTTGAAATGGATAAGTTGGTAATACCAATCGCTGACGAGAATAATCAGAGTCAAAAGCAAACCAGTTTACGGTTTTTCCATGGATATACAATTGTGCTAAAGTTGACAGCATCTGTTGCCAATCCGACTGAGAAGAATGCAAACTAGAAAGCCACATTCCCACATTTGTATCTACACATTTACGTCCCATTCCTAATAAAATAGATTTGGCCCCTACTTCCAAAAATACTTGGCAACCCTGTTGTGCAAGAGTTTTCATTGCAGGTGCAAATCTTACTGTTCCCCGCAAATGATCTAACCAATATTGAGGATTTTGTAGCTCTGTGGTGACTAACTCACCAGTAACATTGGAAACTAAATCTATCTTGGGGGTTGCAAAGCAAACTTCTGATAATACCTGCTCAAAATCCCCTAACATTGGTTCCATCAAAGCCGAATGGAAAGCGTGAGAAACATTTAATTTGACGGTATTAATATCTTTAGCTTCTAACTTTTCAACAACAATATCTATCGCTTGATTTTCTCCCGAAATTACCACACTTTCCGGTCCATTTATCGCTGCGATGGAAACTCGATCGCTAAAAGCTTGAATCGCTGTGGAAACGACTGCTTCTGTGGCAAAAACGCTTACCATTGTACCGTTGCCCGGCATAGCTTGCATTAACCTAGCTCGTTTCGCAATCAATTTTAAACCGTCTTCTAAACTAAAGACTCCCGCCACACAAGCCGCAACATATTCACCTAAACTATGTCCCAAAACCATATCTGGTTCAATACCCCAAGACTTCCATAATTGGAAGACAGCGTACTCAATAGCAAATAAAGCCGGTTGAGCGTAAGCTGTATCGTTTATCAAGTTGGTGTTACTACCGTAAAGCACCGACAGCAAAGGCTGTTCTAAATATGGACGTAAAATTTCATCGCAGCGGTTAATAATTTGACGAAACATCGGTTGAGTTTCGTAAAGTTCTCTTGCCATTCCCGCATACTGGGAACCTTGTCCCGTAAACAAAAAGGCGATTTTTTGATTTTGTTGATGCTCACTTTTATCAGTAATTCCCGCAGATGGATTATTAATAAACTTGCTAATTTGTTGCTGTAAATCTGTAGTCGATTCCGCAATAAAAGCCAGTCGATGCTCAAAATGCGATCGCCCTGTATTAGCTGTAAAACAAATATCTGTCAAAGCTGTTTGGGGACGAGATGATAAAAAGCTGTGGTAATCTTCAACTAAATTAATTAGTGCTGCTTCAGTTTTGGCTGATAAACTCAATAAATGTAGCGG
The DNA here is from genome assembly GCF_015207665.1 of Plectonema cf. radiosum LEGE 06105. GTDB lineage: Bacteria > Cyanobacteriota > Cyanobacteriia > Cyanobacteriales > Nostocaceae > Rivularia > Rivularia radiosa_A. The sequence continues at coordinate 30,736 of NZ_JADEWL010000064.1, read as the reverse complement.
ACGTTCGATATCCGGTTGGGTTTTGGGTTCAACTTGCGGTGCAGATTCTAAAATCAAATGTACGTTAGTACCACTCATACCAAAGGAACTGATTCCAGCCAAACGTTGGGGAGCATCCCATGTTGTGAGGGAAGTAGGTACTCTCACGGGAAGTTTGCCCCAAGGGATGTAAGGATTGGGCTGATTAAAATGTAGGTGAGCGGGAATTTCAGCCTGCTGCAAACTTAATATTACTTTGATTAAACCCGCTATTCCAGCAGCAGATTCTAAATGTCCTAACTGAGTTTTTACTGAACCGATGGTTAAAGGATTATCTTGACTACGATTTTCACCCAATATATTTCCTAGTGCTAAAACTTCAATTGGATCTCCTAAACTAGTTCCTGTACCATGTGCTTCCACATACTGAATTTGATGAGGTTCGAGCCGAGCATTTTCTAAAGCTTTACGTAATAATGCTTCTTGTGCTGCACCGTTGGGAGCAGTTAAACCATTACTTGCACCATCATGATTGACAGCCGAGCCGCGAATTACAGCCAGTATATTATCCCCGTGAGAAATTGCATCTGACAATCGTTTGAGTATAACTATTCCACAACCTTCACCCCGACTGTAACCATCAGCCGCAGCATCAAAAGTTTTACAGCGCCCATCCTTAGACAAAGCCTTTAACTTAGACAAACCAATACTTGCTGACGGAGAAAGAATTAAATTCACTCCACCAGCCAAAGCCATCTTACATTCCCCAGTACGCAAACTTTGACAAGCCAAATGCACCGCTAACAGCGAAGACGAACAAGCAGTATCTAACTGCATCGTCGAACCTTGCAAACCTAAAGTATAAGCCAAACGTCCCGCAGCCATACTTCTGAGAATACTCAAAGTATTGTAAGCATCAATTTGAGTGCGATCGCCACTGTTAAAACCCAACTGAGAATAATCATCCATACAAAGTCCAATAAAGACTCCGGTGGAACTACCTTTTAATTTATCTGCGGGAATTCCCGAATGTTCCAAAGCTTCCCAGCTTACTTCTAAAAGTAATCGTTGTTGGGGGTCTAAATTTACTGCTTCCCTAGGAGAGATACCAAAGAAATGTGCATCAAATTGATCTACTTGATCTAAAAATCCACCGTACTTAGTGTACATTTTTCCCGGAACTTCGGAGTCTGAATGATAATATTTATCTACATCCCAACGTTGAGATGGAATTTCTTTAATGGCATCGATTCCATCATGCAACAAATGCCAGTAAGCCTCTGGATTATCAGCACCACCAGGAAAGCGACATCCCATACCAATAATTGCTATTGGTTCCCTCTGCACCTGCTGCATATTATCGACAACAGAACGCATATTTCTTAATTGCAACAATGCTTTTTCTAACAACGGACGATAATTTTGATTTTCTGGGTAATTCATGTTATTTGATAGTTGATGGTTGATGGTGAATATTGCGCCCAAGCGCTACTACGAACCGGGAGTTACCCCTTAAAATGTGGTCAAGTAATATTGTAGGTTGGGCTGTTCGCGCAAGCGTTGCGAAGCAAAACGTAGTGGAGCCTCGGCACCCGCGTTGGGTTGCGCTATGTCCTGTCGGACAGGCTTCGCCAACGCTTAACCCAACCTACGAAGAGGTATTTTAACTCTTCGGGATTCCTGGTGGATGAAGCGCCCTCTGCGCTACTACGAACCGGGAGTTACCCTTTAAAATTAATGTGGTGGAGTACTATAGGAATCCGGTTTGATTTTTGTATGCCCTTCGGGCACGCTACACGAACGCGCAGCGTGGCGTAGCCATAATTATTTGTGTAGGGAGGCTTTCTTGCTTTCTTGCTTTCTTGCATTCATGCTTTCATGATTCTTTCTAGAAGATTAAGGTGTACTGAGTTTTTTCAATTTTCAAGTAGGATTCCTATAGTAGTTCATGTCACTAAATTTAAATGTTTAACGCTGCAATTTCTTGAGCAAGTAACTCAGCTAACTCTCTATCATTCAATGCTTCAAAATCGGTGGATTGTGGATTCAAAAGCGCCTTCGTATCAAGCTGATTCTCTTGGGAAATATCTACACTGCCTAAATGATGTGCTAAAGAATCAACCGTGGAAAAATTCCAAGTTATGGTTGGTAAAATCTCCCGTTGCAACCAGTTACTCAAATCTTCAGCTAACTTTACCGCTCTTAGAGAATCCAAACCATAATCGGCAAAAGATTTATTGCGATCAATTTTACCGTCACTTAGGAGCAACTTTTTCACCATCCAATCAGTTATCCAATTGGCAACTTGCTCGAAACCTGGTTGCAATTTAAGAGTTTGCTGTTGAATGTTACTTGCTTTAGTCGTAATCAACTGAGTTTCCACAACTTTTACCACTTCCCCAGGACAAGAATTTTCTTCCCGTAACAATCGCTTCAGTATTTTTCCTGTGGGATTTTTTGGTATAGATGTAACGAATAGGACTTTACTCGGAACCTTATACTGTGCCAGTCGCTGCTGACATAAAGCAATTATTTCCTCTTCTGTAACTATTTGATTAGCCTTAAGTACAATACAAGCCCGAACCTGTTCCCCCATTAAGGTATTAGGAACACCGTACACTGCCACTTCTGCGATAGATGGATGTTGATAAATTACATTTTCTACCTCAGCAGGGTACACCTTCAAACCGCCACAATTAATCATATCTTTCAAACGGTCAACAATGTAGAAGTAACCCAACTCATCCATTTGACCGATATCACCAGTATGAAACCATCCATCTTTAATGGCTTGAGCCGTTTCCGATGGACGATTCCAGTAACCCAACATGACATTGACACCCCGAATCAAGATTTCCCCCAACTTACCCGGTGTGACTTCCCTACCATTTTCAGTATCAACAATCTTCATCTCCACGTTTTCAATTGGTGTACCAATCGAACCAAGCTTATATTTGAGCCGATGATTGTAACTAGCTAGGGGTGATGTCTCAGTTAAACCATATCCTTGATGAATCACTTGACCAAACTTTTCTTGCCATTGTTTGGCAATTTCTACAGGTAAACCAGCAGCAGCAGAAAAGTAATAATTTGCGGTTAAATCCGTTTTAGATGCTTTCTCTAGTAACAGAATAAAAGTTGTTGGTACTCCGAAAAACATTGTAATATCATACTCAGCCACCGAATTAATAATCGTGTCTGGTTCAAAAGAGCGATGCAGTACAATCGTCGCACAGGCATTTAAAGCACTGTTGAAGATAGCATTCTGCCCAAAACAGTGAAACATCGGCAAAAATAACAAAATATTATCTTTACTACTCATTCCACAATTGTGATTCATCGAATACATATTAGAAATCACATTACCGTGGGAAAGAGTCGCCCCTTTCGGAAAACCCGTAGTCCCAGAAGTATAAAGAATTGCTGCTGGTTCATCTCGTTCCATGATCACAGCACGAGCTTCATCTGAAACCTTCGACATTAATTCATCTAAAGAAATACCGGCAGTCGATTTACCTTCAGTAATCAAAAGATGTTGTAAGTATGGTAAATCCGCTTGAGAAATTTTTTCATAAAGCTGTGGAGTCGTAATCAATACTGTGGCTTGACAATCATCCAGAATAAACTTAACTTCATCTTCTTGGAGACTAATATTTATTGAAACCGCGATCGCACCAATTTTTTGGATCGCCAGGTAAGAAATGATAAATTCAGGAATATTAGGTAAAAACAATCCAATTCGTTCACCTCGCTTCATCCCCAGTTCGCTCAAAGCATTAGCAGCCCGATTTACCATTTGGTTGAGATGTTTGTAAGTCAAATACTTACCTTCAAAAATCACTGCTGGTTTATTCGGAAATAGACAGCAACCACGCTCTACATTTTGTGCTATGTTCATGACCTGATTATTCTAAAACTACCTTTAATTACCTTTAATTACTTGCTAGAGGAGGTAAAATTTTAACACCTCCTCTGGGCGCAGTAATATTATTCGACATCAAACAATTAACAACCTTTAACTGCATCCACAATTAAGCCCCCAGCAGCTATATCCGCTGCAATCCGAGCAATATGCTCATCTAAAGACTGTTCGTTATCATTACAAATGTAGGGACGAGTAGAACTTGGTTTTTGCTCAATTACCTGATACACTGCCGAATACAACTCTTGAGTCCCAGGAGAAAGACAAGTCCGAGCATCATAATCACCACTTATTTTATAAGAGCGTAAATCAACCGCTTGCACCCCAAACATTAAGGCGATCGCCATATATTGTTGAAATATTTCAACAGAACGACGAGCTAAATTTGCACTCATATAACCTTGAGAATTGACGTTCTGGTTAAACTGTTCTGCGTGAGTGGGATATCTATCTGCAAGGGAATTTCCGTAAAAGGTTAACAAAGGCATAATTGAATTACCGCATATTTGCAGACCTTTCAACCCCATATTTACCTTACGCTGTTGATTCCCCACCAAAGAAGGAGGCAATCCATTGTTAAATTCCGGAGAGACAAGCAGGGCAATTTGTACGTCTATGTGTTTAGCCAAAAGTCCTAAATAATAGCGTAGGTGATCCATTCCCATACCTACATACTGTCCCAGGAAATTGCCCCCATGATAGCTTGCATTATTTGCCACATCTATTAGAGGATTATCTGTAACAGAATTCATCTCAATTTCAATCTGCGAGCCAACTTGAGAGATTCCATCAACAATTGGACCCATATATTGTGGCAAACAACGCAACGAATAACGATCTTGAATCAATTCTTGCTTGCGATATTCATGTTTACCATCTAACTCGTCGCGAATTAAACGAGAACCAGCAAGCAAAGAAATCATTTGTTCTGCTGCCCATAATTGTCCAGGGTGGGGTTTGCACTCGTGGATAAACGGATGAAATGATTGATTTGTACCGTTTAAACCCTGAATAAATAGAGCATTAACACCCATTGCCAGCTTGAGCAATATTCGCGCATCGTAAACACAATTAGCAGCAATACCAGTCATTACAGAAGTACCGTTCATCATTGCTAAACCCTCTTTGGGTAATAGCTGCAAAGGAGACAAACCAAGTTTAGATAGAGCAGTGGGAGCATCCATTTCTTTACCGTTGAAATCAACTTTAAAGCTAGAATCCAAACCAATCAAGGCACCAGTAATGTAAGATAACGGCACTAAATCGCCACTTGCACCAATCGAACCAAATTCGTATACATGAGGAGTAACCCCAGCGTTGAGGAAAATTTCCATGCGTCGAATTAGTTCGAGACGGATACCAGATGCACCATGTAAATGTGAGTTAGCTCGTAACAGCATTGCTGCACGGACATCTGAAATAGGCAATTTCTTTCCAGCACCCGACTTGAGGAACCAAACCAGATTTGTTTGTAATTCCGATGCTTCTTCCGGAGAAATCACCACATCAGCCATGCCACCAAATCCTGATGTCACACCATAAATTGGCTTTCCAGATTCAACTGCATTGCTAATGAAATCACATGATGCTTGAATACCCTGTAAAATGTCTGCATTCTCTGTTAACCGTACTTGTTTTTGATCGCGAGCGACACTCGCAAGGTCATCTATGGTGAGAGAATCGTTACCTACATTCACAGTTGAATCCGAATATTCACTGTAAGCTAATTGAGCGGAAGCAGTATTGCTTTTTTGTAGAGATGTTAATTTCATGATATTTGTGAAATAGATGTGGATTGTAGATTTTTTCGATCAAAACTTAAACGCTATATACTAATTCTTTTTCTGTTAGAGAACAGTATGGCATTGTCATAGTATGTTTATTCGACCAACGACCAAATATCTCAGCAATAGGAGCTACTTCTTGCATTAACTCTCGATATTGTTGCGGTGTTAAAGATTGGGGTCCATCAGATAATGCGTTTGCTGGGTCGGGATGAACTTCAATCATTAATGAATCTGTACCAGCAGCGATTGCTGCCATTGTCATTGATGATACAAACTCAGATTTACCCGTTGCATGACTAGGGTCAACCATAATCGGTAAGTGAGTTAGAGTACGCAAAACAGGTATGGCGGATATATCCAAAGTATTTCGCACATATTTGCAGTCAAAAGTGCGGATTCCACGCTCGCAAAGAATTACATTGGGATTACCAGCCGCAAGAATATACTCGGCAGCCATTAGCCAATCTTCTATAGTTGCAGCCATCCCTCGCTTGAGCAACACAGGTTTATTAATGGCTCCGACTTGTTTCAACAGTGAAAAATTCTGCATATTTCTGGCTCCGATTTGGATAATATCGGCTACATCTGCGATTTTATCTAAATCTGCCGTATCCATCACTTCAGTGACAATTCCCAAACCAGTGACAGCTTTGGCTTTTGCAAGTAATTCCAAACCGCTCTCACCATGTCCTTGAAATGAATAAGGAGAAGTACGTGGTTTATAAGCACCACCACGCAAAAACTTGGCACCAGCAGCCTTGACTGATTGTGCTGTCTCCACAATCATTTCTTCATTTTCAACCGAACAAGGACCTGCAACCACAACTATGGGAGAATGTTGACCGAAAGCAACGATTTCATTTGGTGTAGTTACATAAACCGTACTGGGTTGTCCATTAGTCCATTGTAAGCTAGCACGTTTAAAAGGTTTTTCTACACGCATTACTCTTTCAATAAAAGGGCTAAGTTTTTCAATTTGTTGAACGTTAATAGATGTAGTATCACCTACTAAACCGATTAAAGTGTGATGAATACCAACAGACTTTTCTGGATGGATATTCAAAAGGCGAATTTCTTGAGTAATTCGTTCAACTTCCATTGCTGGAGTTGCAGATTTCATTATTACAATCATTGATGTTAATTCTCCGGAAATGAATTTCAAATAAAACAGATATCGTTGCTATTCGTTGTAGTTAATCTTTTATCCTCATAATATTTATATTAATCGGATAATAAGTAAAGAAGAATGGAAAATATTTCGGTAGTATAGGATATTAATTTGTTGTAATCGAAATAATAGAATACCGAGATAAATCCAGGGTAACTTCTTCACTTATGAATGACAGCAACTGCGAATTGCAGGCTTACCATCTACCATAGTCAGAAAAAGACATATTTTCTGAGAATTAGACTCCCAACAATAAATAGGAATACCCGAACAGCATTGAGAATCAGTAGTTGCTTTCGGTAAATCACCAAAAGTTACATTAGTCTTTGTTTTACCCGCATTAATATCAGCAAGTGCTGACACCATAATAAATAATGAACCAATTTCACTTAAACTTCTATTTTCAAGAGAAATATGATTGCCAGATTGCAGCTCGTTTAACTCAGAATAAGAGAGAGTTAAACCAAGTAAATTAGCACCTTTGCTAATTGCGGGTGCGCCAGATTTTGCATTTAATTCAAACATTTTAAAATCCTTTGATGAGTTTTACTGTACCTTTTCACAGAACAAAATGAAATTGTTGGATTAGATACAAATTTGTTTTGATGAGTACCGGGTGACAGAGTTCATCACTGTTAATCATTTAATTTTAAGAGATATTAAATCAATTTTCCATGAAAAATATTGAGCTTGAATAGGATATTCTTTTGTTTTAATTTTATAACTCTACAATAGTTTTTAAGGCAAAATAGGAAACGGAGAATAGCATTAAATAAGTAATATACTAAAAATCAGATTAGTGAAGCGAGCATCATTTCTCTTGTATAGTTAGCGGAGATGGAGTTGATAAAACGAATTTAACAATAAAAAGAAGGGCTAATACTTGAATTAAATATCAAGTCTAAACCCCCTTAAAAGATACTAATTTTAAGTAATGCTTATTTATGATCTATTTGCTCAAGAACCTTTTACATTCAACTTGATTACTTGCTTTTTTACGTCTAGATATCGCAGCCAAAACTCCAAACATTAATAGCGTCCATGTCAAAGATTTTTCCGGCACGGCTCTAACCACTCGTAATTCTAATGGAAATGGAAGAATAAACATATCAAATCCATTTCCGCTTCTTTGGAATAAATCATCTCCGTCAAAAGAGTTAACTATCTGGACTCTATTTCCAGCAGCAGAGACATCTTTAACAAAAGCATCAGCCAAACCTTGATTGAATGAAGATAAATTGGGTACTTTATTTACCGTAATTGGGTCTGTAAAATTACTCTCAATATCATCTTGAAATGAAGTTGTTGGACCATAATCAACAACTGCATAATAATCAGAATATCCGAAGTCAATTATTTTAGTCGTACCATTATATAAACCTAATTCAACATCATTAGGATTAGCGCTATAAATTCTTTCTTCAATAGGTGAATCTGGTTCGGCAAACCAATTTTCACCAATAACGTCTGCACCTAAGTTCCAGGTTTTTGTAAAATCCTGACCTTCTTTTTGCCCGAATGCAAAACCAATATCACTAAATTCAATACCATTATTTGTTAAATAACTATTAAAGTTTGAAAAACCGGAATTATTAACTAAACTAGCTGTTCTAGTCGCGTTAGTTGAGGGTACTTCCGGGCTACCTTGTCTTCCAGTACCATAGTAAGGAGCATTATCGGGAACACCTGGAATATCGGCACGAGAATTCAACGGAACTAATCTATGACCTCTATCTAGAGCATCAGCATCTTGGTTATAGAAAGCAACAAATCCTTCATTTTGTGAAGGTAAACCCTGAAAATCCAAAAAAACATTAGATTCGATCGGTCTGGGTTCAATAAATCTCAGTTGATCAAAATTAAAAGTGGCAGCCTTTACAGATGCTGGAGCTATTACAAAAGATAATAAAGGGGTTGTAAAGAGGAAAGCGGATATCTGGTATGTACGCATAATTAAAATTTGATCGAAGTCTTAGAAGTTTGTTTGCATATTATCACTACTCTTTAGTGTATAGCAATCTAAAGTTTAGTAAGTTAAAATACCGAAATTAACTTTTAGTGAGTAACATCCTTGATGTTCCGTGAAATGTTTCCTCTACTAATATATTTTCGCTATAAGTATCTCTCCAAGCTTTGGGAGATATAGAATAGTTTTGGCGAAACAAGCGGCTAAAATGACCGGAGTCTGGATAGCCGACTTTTGCCGCAATCCAACTTACAGATTGGTCAGTTTTGATTAGTAAACAGCGAGCCTCAGCCATACGACGCTCAATAATCCAGCCGTATATACCCTTTTGAGTTTGACGTTTCACTAAGTTAGTAAGATAAGTAGCTGTATAACCAACAGCTTCAGCTACATCACCAAGATTTATTTGCTGGTGATAATTTTCTTCAATAAATTGGAACACTTTGTTTAGTAAGGAACAATTAGAAATAGGAAATATGGACTGGGGAACGCCGGTCGTCGCAGGTTCCGCCGTTGCACGGCGGAGTAACGACGACTCCGATTTAAAGGTATTTATTGCTTCACTAGTTTGGTTTTGTTGGCAAAATTCGCGGGAAACACACCATTGTTGAATAATTATTCGTTTTTGAAGTTGAACGTTAATTGTTAACAATAGTTCTTCTTCTTGGTAAGGCTGAGTTAAATACGTATCATAGCTATTGGATAGTAATTTATTTTCAGTAAGAAGCTGACGATCAATTGTTTCTGTAGCTATAAAAATAAATGGAGTAATTTTTGTCGCAGCATTTTGACGAAAATCTGTGATAATACTATGATAATTTAGCTCTAATGCCTTAACATTACAAATAACCAATAAAGGTGAATGTTCTTTTGCTAACTTAACACCCATAGATCCATTTTCTGCACCAATAGCATCAAAACCCCTATCATTGAGAAATTTTAAAAAGAAGTTTCGCAGTGTTACTTGATTTTCAATTACTAGTATCTTTTTCATGATGTACTCTTTGTTTAATTTATCAATTAATGATTGTAATGATCATGAATGGATAGAAAAAAGCGTGGGAATAATTAAAGTAATAAATAAACTTTTATTTATTCTCCGTTGCTCTAATTAATACAGTAAAGAATTTATCAAATTAAATAAACTACAGTTTGTGGTGCTTAGAATACATTTTTTTGAATTGAGGATAACCTAAACGTGTAAGTAAAATTACAGAAAAGTGTATAGTATGGGAGTAAATATCTGTGTAAAAATCTAGAGACTTAGGAATACAACCTTTCTCCTCTAAGGATTCAAGGGCGAAAAATCGGGAGCATCCGTGATTTATTGGATTCTAAAAAATTGGTCAAACTACTCCCGAAGAAACCACACCACAATCATGATGTGTAGATTACAACCAATTACCAATCATAATAAAAGGTGACCAATAATAAGGTTTCTTGTATTCTTCTTGTATTTCCGATATTTTGCTCGAATTATGAATTAACGCAAGTTGAGCTTGTTGCAAAGCTTGTGCTTTACTTTTTCCGGCTTGTAAATTTGCATAGAAATTTTTAACTAGAATTGATGTGGATTTGTCATCTACTGACCATAAGGAAGCTAAAGCACTGTTCACTCCTGCTTCTAAGGCAATTCCAGCTAAACCCAGAGTAGCACGTTCATCTCCTGCTGCGGTTTGACAAGCACTTAATGTTAATAAATCAATTCCATTGATATCATCGTCAAATTTTCTCAAAGTTTTTTCTAAGTCACTAATAGTTAGCTTTTGATTCTTTCCTATTACTAAAAATGTATCTTCTGGAATAATTCCAAATTGTGCATGAGTTGCGATGTGAATGATTGGGTAATCAGTTTTTTGGGGTTTCTGGTTTGAGTCAGATGAAGTAAAATCTTGCTTAGTAAGTTGCTTTATATCAGGGAAAAGTTTTTCCAGTGCTTCTATTTCCTTACTAATAAAATCCAAAGCTTGAAATTCTTTCCTGTCTATTTCAGATGCTTTATCAAAAGCAAATATCATCGCCCGATTAGGTTTTCTTTTATCTGCTTTTGGTGCTGTTAAGCGTAAACTTGGTGTTGTGGCGATCGCATATTTTTCAATGAGGTATTGATTTTGTTTTTTGTCGATTAAAGCAGACATGGGAATGCTACGAAATAACCCATCTTGAACAAAAACCAGTGTTTGAATTTTGTCTTGGTTTAAGTAACCTTTTTCTTCAAAAGGTCTAATTATCCAATCATAAATTTTTTGAGCTTGACTGTATACTTTTTGAGCTTCGGGTGAATCTTCGATGCGAAATTTTTGTTGTCCTTTTAACTCTTCAAAAAAGCTTCTGATCTGTGATTCTAATTCTTTGCGGGTAATTTGTTGATTGTTTGTTTGCTCAATCCACTGAATATGTTGAGATTTATCTGGTAGACTAAGTAGAATTGCGGCTTTGTCTTCGAGAAAAATCGAGCTAAATACAGCAGTTTTACCTTGTTCCCCTCCGAGTAATTCGTCAACTTTTTGCGGTGTAATTAATGCTGCAATACAATCATTACCAAAATAGTTTTGTAATTCAGCTAATCTCAGAGAATCAATGATTTCACGAGCGGTATCAAGTTCTTGATTGTTTTGATTTTGTTGCTCAACTTCTTTATTTGATTTTTGACTTAAGTTAGTTTCCGCAGTTGCTTTTTCCAGTTTTAAGGAAGCTAATTTACGGTATAGAGGTTGAATGACATCCCGAAAATCTAACTGCAAGTCTCTATCTGCTGTGATGATATCACTGCGGATTATTTCTAATGTTTGAAAAGCTCGTTCGTAAGCAGCAGAAATTGTCTCTGACTGGCTTCCTGTTTTTTCTAAAAGTCTTGCTTGTTGCCATTCCCACAAATATAAACTATCTTTCGCTTGCAGTTTATATTCAGCAGCTAATAGTGCTTTTTTGGTTAATTCTAAAGCTTGATTATAATCCTTTTGACATTCATAAAAATGTCCTGCGGCTCCTAAAGCAAAAGACTCGGAACGAGAATCTTGAATATTATTACCAGTTTTGATAGCTTGATTTAGTAATCTGACAACTTCTTCATCTGATAATTGCCGTTTTGTTGGACATTGAGTTAATGGTGAAGTAATCTTTTCATCAGCAGATAGATTTGCTAAATCAATTGTTGCAAATACTTTTTGTGGTGAATCGGGTAATTCATCCAGCAGTGCTAAAGCTTGTTTTTTATTATCTATTTGATTTCCAAGTTGTAAGTTGTTATTAGGAGATGATTTTAATTTTTGACTGCGAAGATCAACTTGAATTAAATTCATCAGCGCTCCCATTTGAGCGGGTTTATTATTTTGTTTGACTGCAATTTGGTAACTATTTTGAAAATTATTCCGAGCATTTTGATAATAAGATTTAGCCTCTAATACAATTTCATCGAACTTAGGTAATTCGCTTTCTTTCGCAGAATCTGCATAAAAACTCCAAAGTTGTCCTTTACCTAAATACACGTTACCTAAACTATTTGATATTTTTGATTGTAAAGAAAAATTATCGACATCAACTTTCTGTTGAGCATAATCTAAATATTGAGTTGCCAAATTATATTTAGCTAACAAACGATAAGCTTCCCCAAGACTTCCTAATGCTGCAATTTCTCCCTTAATATCTTTTTGAGTGCGAGATATTTCTAAAGCACTTTTCTCTAAACAATTTGATTGATGTGTATTTTTTTTGTTCTTTATTTGATTATCATCTATTTCTGTTTCTTCTGCACCACATAAAATTGCGATCGCCTTTTTATATTGTCCTGAATTACTATATGCTTGTGCTAATTGTGTCAGCGCTCTTCCAGTTTCGCGGGGATTTTCAACTTGTTGATATAAATTTACTGCTGCATTCCAATGTTTAATACTTTCTTCTAAATCACCAAGTTTTTCAAATGCATTAGCCAAATTTCCTCGAACAATTGCTTGTTCTGGAAGTTGTTTGTTTTTTTGGTATATATTTAAAGCTGTTTCCCATTCTTGAACTGCTTCTCTAAATTTCCCATTGTTATAATATTCAATTCCTTTCTCTACCAGTTGATTAGTATCTTGATTTTGTATTTTGACAACCGTAGCAAATGCTATTCCACTAGTGTTAATAAAAACATTGCTGAGAAATAATGTAAGTATAAAGCTCACTACGAAAAAGGCTGTTAAGATGCGACGCTTTTGTTTTGGGTATTGCTTTGGCATGATTAACTCTAGTTGGTTTTATAAATAAATTACAAGTAGTTTTTGTCACCAATAACTCAAGAATCATGAATTTTTATATATGTAGAAGATGATAAAAAAATAATTATGCTAATTAGATAAAGATTAGTACAAAAATGTATAATATCACTTGTTTGATAAAAAAACTTTTCATACTTTATCGGGCGGTTAAAACCGCATCTACACAAACCGGCACTCGTCTGCACGGGTTTCAAATAATTAGTCCAGGTCGCCGGACTTTGTTTATGTAGTCGCGGTTTAAACCGCCGGATATTTTTATAAACATCTTCTTAGAGAGTGTTTTGAATGTCTAATTTAATATTTTATCTGGCGACTAGAAGTCGCGGCTACACAAACGAAACCCGTCTGCACGGGTTTCAAATAATTAGTCCAGGTCGCCGGACTTTGTTCATGTAGTCGCGGTTTAAACCGCCGGATACAGATGGACTTTGTTTATGTAGTCGCGGTTTAAACTTTAATACTATACCTGGCGACTAGAAGTCGCGGCTACACAAACGAAACCCGTCTGCACGGGTTTCAAATATATTAGTCCACGCAGGTGGACTTTGTTTATGTAGTCGCGGTTTAAACCGCCGGATACAGATGGACTTTGTTTATGTAGTCGCGGTTTAAACCGCCGGATATTTCTAAAACACCCTCTAAGGCTTGGCTGCTTGAACAGTCTAATTTAATACTATACCTGGCGACTAGAAGTCGCGGCTACACAAACGAAACCCGTCTGCACGGGTTTCAAATATATTAGTCCACGCAGGTGGACTTTGTTTATGTAGTCGCGGTTTAAACCGCCGGATATTTTTATAAACATCTTCTAAAATTTAGATGGAGCGAGATATATTTTTCAAACATAATTTGAAGCATAAGAGGTTGAAATGAAAGATGTTAGCTGTAACAGGTTATGGAAATTTTCAATAAAAATTTTACTAGGATTTTTGAGTGTCAGCGTCACATCAATAGAATCGGGTTTTGCTCAAAGCAATATTGTACCGGATAACACTTTAGGTACTGAACCTTCACAAATTAATAATAATAATAATGTAAATAGAAATGGTATACCCAGCACCTTGATAGAAGGTGGAGCAGAGCGGGGTCAAAATTTATTTCATAGTTTGCAAGAATTAAATGTCGGTGAAGGAAGAGGAGCTTATTTTGTTGTTCCCAATGATAATATCCAAAATGTTTTAACAAGAGTAACAGGAAATAATCGTTCTGAAATTTTCGGAATTTTGGGTACGATATCCAATAGAAATTTTGACCCTAGTAATGCAAATTTATTTTTAATTAATCCCAACGGGATTGTTTTTGGAGAAAATGCCAGTTTAGACATAAATGGTTCCTTTGTAGGGACTACTGCAAATGCAATTCAGTTTGCAGAGCAAGGGTTTTTTAGTACGATAAATCCTCAACCACCAGCTTTATTGACGGTGAATCCTTCGGCTTTTTTATTCAGTCAAATTAATCAAACAGCATCGATTCAAAATAATTCAATTGCACCAGCACAACAAAGTCCATCAGGTAGTGATGCATTTGGTTTGCGCGTACCCGATGGTAAGAGTTTGCTGCTAGTAGGTGGCAATGTCAACATGAATGGTGGAGAATTAAACGCTTATGGTGGGAGGGTTGAGTTAGGAGGATTGGCAGAAACTGGAACTGTAGCACTAGATATAAATGGGAATAATTTCAGGTTGGAATTTCCCGATAATGTTACTCGTGCTGATGTATCGCTGACAAATCAAGCCAAGGTATATGTAGAAGGTGCTGGTGGCGGTGATATCGTAGTTAATGCTGGAAATGTGGAAATTAGGGAAGGAAGTTTTCTTTCCGCTGGGATTGGGGAAGGTTTGGGGACACCTGAAACTGTTGCGGGAGATGTTACCCTGAATGCGACTGGAGAAATAACAGTTGCTGATAGCAGCATTTTTAATAACGTGCGCCGGGATTCAAGAGGTAATGGGGGGAAGATTAACATTACAACTGAGTCTGTTGAGGTTACAAACGGCGCTCGGCTAAATACTGGTATTTCCGGGTATGGGAATGCAGGCAGCATAAATATTAACGCTCGCGATATGGTCTTGTTGAATGGGATAGATAGCAATGGATTGCCCACCTCAGCATTGACCAATGTAGAGCAAGGAGCCATTGGGAACGCGGGTAACATCAAAATTACAACTGGGTCGCTTGAGGTCATAAATGGCGCTTTACTTGAATCTCGAGTTCGAGGAGAACGGGGTGATGCAGGAAATGTTACGATTGCTGCCAATGATATTGTTTCCTTTAGTGGTAAGAGTAATGGGTACTTTAGTGGTGTGTACAGCACATTGGAAACGGGAGCAATTGGCAAAGGGGGAAACATTGATATTTCTGCTGGTTCTTTGTCTTTAAATAATGGTGCTCAGATGGAAGCCCTGACGCGAGGACAGGGAAATGCAGGCAATGTATTTGTGAAAGCAATCGATTCTGTTTCCCTTGCAGATGCCGATATCTTCAGCAGGGTAGGAAGAGGAGGTGTGGGTAAAGGTGGCAATATTAACATTGATACTAACAAACTTTCCCTTACAGATAGGGCTCGACTATCAGCAAGCACTTTTGGGGAAGGAAAAGCAGGTAGCGTTAGAATTAATGCTACTGATACAGTTTCCCTTACAGATGCTAATATCTTCAGCACGGTGCAAGCAGGTGGTGTGGGTGATGGGGGGAATATTGAGATTAATGCTGCTAGCCTGACACTACGAGATAGCGCTCAACTGCAAACTAGTATTCGTCGTGCATCTGATACCCAACCAGCAGGAAGAGGCAATGCGGGGGATGTGAATGTGAATGTAACAGGTGTTGTGGATATTGCTGGTGTCAAAAATGGATTCCCTAGTGCGATTTTCAGTAGGGTGGGAACAGGAACAATTGGTAATGGGGGAAATATTACCGTTGATGCCGGTTCCTTGAATTTAGCAGAACGTGCTAGGCTTTCTGCCGCAACATTTGGTGAAGGGGATGCGGGGAATGTGACGGTAACAGCTAAAGATACAGTTTCCCTTACAGATGCTCGTATCTTCAGCACCGTGGAAGCAGAAGGCGTGGGTAATGGGGGGAATATTCATATTTCTGCTGGCTCCTTGTCTTTAACCAATGGTGCTTTCCTGTCTGCGGATATGGAATTAGCAGCAAAGGGTGATAGTGGTAATATTTATGTTAAAACCAACTCAGTCTCTCTCGATAATGGTTCTCGGTTGTCTACCGGAATTCAAGATAACGCGATGGGCGACGGAGGGAACATTACAGTCGAAACAGGATCGTTTTCTGCCGCAAGGAATAGTGAATTAGAGGTCAGCACTAGAGGAGAAGGTACTGCGGGTAACATCAAAATTAATGCCAAAGAGTTTTCGTTAAGTTCAAATGCAGCACTGATAGGGGATGTGGGATCTAATGGCAAGGGGGGAGGAAATATTAATTTGGTTGTCGAAGATACCATTTCACTTATAGGAGGCAAAACTGAAATTGCCGCTACTGGGGAAACGACCAGAATTACTTTGGGAGTGCAGCAAGGGGGGAAAGGATCGGGTGGAAACCTAACAATCAAAGCTAATTCTTTAGTACTAAGAGACGGCGCTTTTATTAAAGCCAGTACTCAAGGAGAAGGTGCAGCAGGAAATATTAATATTAATACTAAGGTTGCCGATATTTCAGGTAGTAGTCCCAATAGTGGATTATCCAGCGGATTATTTACCAGTACTGATACTTCTTTTAAGGCTGGCGATATAATTATTGATACTGAAATATTCCGGATTGCCGATGGGGCTGCTTTAAGCACTCGTACTCGCTCAGGTGGAGACGGTGGTGCTATTAAGGTGGATACTAATTTATTCGAGGGGCAAAACGGTGCTCAATTAGTGACTACAACATCTGGTTCTGGGAAAGCAGGTAATATTCTGCTCAATGCAAAAGACCGAGTGACTATCTCTGGTGTTGACCAGAAATATGATGCTCGCATTAATCAAATTCAGGCGAATGAACAACGTATCCGCCAACTTTTTCCAGAAGATGATGCTGCTTCATTCCAATTATCATTGATCGCCAACAATCTTACAGAAACAGGTGCTGCTAGTGGTCTATTTGCTAACGCTCTGAACAACTCCACAAATGAAGGGGGAAGCATAGAGATTAAGACTGAGCAGTTTACCATCCAAGATAGGGCTGAAGTTACTGTGAGTAGTAATGGATCAGCAAATGCAGGCAACCTACATATTAACGCTGACTTGATTCGCCTAGAAAACCAAGGAAAATTCACTGCTTTTACAGCAGCAGGAACTGGCGGTAACATATTGCTCTCAAACTTAGGATTATTAGAAATGCGCGATCGCAGTCTAATATCGGCTGAAGCTCTCAATGACGCTAATGGTGGCAACATCACAATCAACGCTCCTAATGGCTTTATCGTTGCCTTTCCCAAAGAAAACAGCGACATCAGCGCCAATGCTTTCAGGGGTAATGGTGGTAATGTTGAAATTAACTCTCAAGGTATCTTTGGTATCGAACCCCGCACTCATGAAACTGCTCAAAGCGATATTACAGCCAGTTCCCAATTAGGAGTTGCGGGAAATGTTAATCTCACTGCTCCAGACAATAGCGGTATCCAGAATAGCCTCACAGAATTACTAGAAAACCCAATTGATAGCGAAGCTTTAATCGCGAGTAGCTGCGTAGTCAGAAGTAACGAAAGAAACGGTACTTTCTTTATTACTGGCGCTCAAGGTTTCCCCTATCGTCCCGGTGATGCAGTACCTTCTGTCTATTCTACCGTTGGGGTGCAATCTGTACCAAATAATACATCTGCAAAACCTCGTCGTCGCTGGAAAATTGGAGACCCCATTGTGGAACCATCGGGGGTTTATCGTTTGGAAAATGGAAGACGTATACTTAGTCGCGAGTGTAGCAGGTGAGAGGTAACGGAGAATCCGCATCATTATTTTCACATATCCCATACAGATTTCTGTAATCCTCACAACACATTTGAGTGACTCTCTATACTAAAAAGTGCATTCAAAACACCATGAATTGTAGTTTATTTAACTTGGTAAATTGCTTACCGTGTTATTAAATCTCAACTTCATTAATTAGGTGCTAGAGAGTCCCCATGAATATACGTTGGCGAAAATTATTTGTCAAAATATCCTTTTGGTTAGCATCGGAAATTGTGCTTAATTTCCTCGGAATAGATGATTTGGCTGACTATAGCGAGTTTATTTTTGAAAATAAACATTTTAGTGAGAAAATAGCAAGTGGTTGTACAATAAGCCTTAAGCATAGCTATCTCTTTCAGAGACGCTCCGCTAATGCTGCACGTGAGATAAGATACATAACTCATAATCTTCTTTTCAGTTCAAAGTCTCTTCTACCGAGGAGAGAACCTTTTGGAGAGAAGCTCGGAGTAAATTTTCCCACTTTCCCGTGCAACCTCGAAATAATTAAAAAGTACTTTTGAAGCGTAAGGGGGTGTAATGAAGTGCAATAGCAGGATAAACAAATATTATATCAGGTTTTCGGGACGCAAGTGCAATATTCATCAATCCCTTTTTAAGATAAGTTTGTCTTGGAGTTGCTTTTTAAGAATTACTTGCGCTGGTATCGGCGCTTTTTGGGTAAATTCTGTTAACGCTCAAATTACTCCTGACAACACTTTACTCAATAATTCTAGTGTCAAAGTACAAGGAAATACTAACCTTATTGAAGGTGGAACTACTGCTGGTAGTAATTTATTTCACAGTTTTAAAGACTTTATCGTACCTACGGGCAGTGAAGCATACTTTAATAATGCGGTTGACATCAGTAATATTATTACTCGTGTAACGGGTGATTCGATTTCTAATATTGATGGATTAATTAAAGCTAATGATAAGGCAAATTTATTTTTAATTAATCCCAACGGGATTGTTTTTGGTGAAAATGCCAAGTTAGATATTCGTGGTTCTTTTGTAGGGAGTACTGCTGAGAGTATCAAATTTGCAGATGATATTGAATTTAGTGCCAAAAATCCACAAAATACATCTTTACTAACAGTAAGTGTTCCTCTGGGGTTGCAATATGGCACAAATCCCGGAAAAATTGAGATAAATGGTAAGGGTGATACAGAAAGAGAAATACCAGAATTGTATGACCCAAAATCTGGTTTGCAAGTACTATCCGATAAAACATTAGCTTTGCTTGGTGGCGATGTTTTATTGAATGGCGCAACCTTAAAAGCTGAGAGTGGCAGAATTGAATTAGGCAGCGTTAACGGAGAAGGTTTAGTAAGTATTACACCACAAGAAAAAGGTTTTGCTTTTGGTTTTGATAATTTAGAGAATTTTGGTGAAATTGAATTATCTAAAAATACGGTAGTTGATGCTACTGGAGATGGTGCCGGTGATGTGCAGCTAACAGGTAAAAATCTCACTCTTAGAGATAATTCGGTAATTGTATCAACTCAAACAGGAACAGAAAAAAGCGGTGGTATAGTAATTAATTCGACGGATTCTGTTAACTTAAATGGTATCAATGACACTTTTATCCCCAGCGGTTTATATGCCAATAATGTGAGTGGAAATGCCACGGAAAATACAGGAAATATAAGGATTGATACTCAACAATTGACAGTACAAAATGGAGCTACTGTCATTACTAATGCTTGGAGTGCAGGTAATGCTGGGGATATTGATATAAAAGCTAATGGTTTGAGAATTGAAGGTGGTGCCAAAATTAGTGTTAATACACATAATGCTGGTAATGCAGGAAATTTGAATATTGATGCCGAAGAAGTGGAAGTAATTGGTACGGGGAATAATGGGAATTCACCGAGTTTATTGAGTGTTTCTGTAGAGAAAGAAAATTCAACAGGAAGTGGTGGAGACTTAAAGATTAACACTAATAACTTACTCGTTGATGGTGGGGGATTTATCTTTGCTGGTACATCCGGTAAAGGTAATGGAGGTAATATGACAATTAATGCCAATAATTTGGAAGTTGAAGGTGGTGCAAAAATTAGTGTTAATACCTATAATGCTGGTAATGCAGGAAATTTGAATATTGATGCCGAAGAAGTGGAAGTAATTGGTACGGGGAATAATGGCAATTCTCCGAGTTTATTGAGTGTTTCTGTAGAGAAAGATTCAACAGGAAGTGGTGGAGACTTAAAGATTAACACTAATAACTTACTCGTTGATGGTGGGGGATTTATCTTTGCTGGTACATCCGGTAAAGGTAATGGAGGTAATATGACAATTAATGCCATTGAATCAGTAAAAATTATTGGTCAAGGTGGTGAAAATAATCAATATCCCAGTGCTTTATTCGTTGTAGCTGAACAACCTTCAACAGGAGATTCAGGCTCTTTGATTATTGATACTAAACAAATGCTTGTACAAGATGGAGCATTTGTTAGTGCTAGTAATAATAGTCAAGGTGGTGCAGGAGATATGAAAATTACAACTCATGACTTGTTACTCAAAAATAATGCACGTTTTTTTGTCGGCAGAGTTACCGAAGATAAGAATGTAGGAAATTTAACGATTAAAACCAATAACTTATTAGTTGAAAGTGGATCTGCGATGCAGGCTGGTACATCAGGTACAAGCGGGAATTTAAATATTGATGCCCAGGATATAAAAGTTATTGGTACAGGCAATAATGGTAATACTCCTAGTAGCTTGGTTGTTTCAACCAAGACAAACTCAACAGGTGACGGCGGAAGTTTAAATATAAACACTAAAAGAATACAAATTGAAGATGGAGCATTTTTATCTACTGGTACATCTGGAGAAGGCATTGGAGGAGATTTGAATATTAATGCTGAAGAATATGTATATGTGATTGGTAAAGGTGGTAACAATCCTGAAAATAATCAGCCATATGCGAGCGGTTTGTTTGCTAGAGCAGAAAAAACCTCAACAAGCAATGCAGGTAAAGTAACTATTAAAACTAAACAAATCCTTGTACAAGATGGAGCAACTATTAGTACAAGTACTGATTCACCAGGTGATGGAGGAGATTTAAATATTAATGCCGATACTATCCTAATTAAAGATGGAGCAGAAATCAGCGCTGGTACAAATAGTGGAGGCAAGGGTGGAAATTTAACCCTTAAAGCAAAAGATATACAATTAATTGGTACGGGGAATAACGGTAATACTCCGAGTTCTTTAAGTACTTCAGCATCATTAAACTCAAAAAAAGATGCGGGAAATGTAAATATCACAACTAAACAAATACTTGTTAGAGATGGAGCATTTGTAGCAACTAGTACTAGAGGTGAAGGCAATGGAGGAGATTTGAATATTAATGCCCAAGACTTACAAATTATTGGTACGGGTGGTAATAATCCAGGAAATAATAATCAGCCATATGTGAGTGGTTTGTTTACTTCGGCAGAGAAAGAATCATCAGGAAAGAAAGCCGGAGACTTGATTATTAATACTGAACAAATGCTTGTTCAAGATGGCGCACAGGTTGCAGCCGGTACATTTTCAGCAGGTGATGGAGGAGAATTAACTGTAAATGCCGAAGATGTTAAATTAATTGGCACTGGTAGTGCTTTATTCGCAAGAGTTCTAGAAAATGGAAGTGGTAAGGCGGGCAATTTAACAGTTAATACTAATACTTTACTAGTTAAGGACAATGCTCAAGTCTCTGTGGAAAGTCTTGGAACGGGAAATGCAGGAACTTTAACATTAAATGCTCGTTTTATTAATTTAGACAACAATGCGTTACTTAATGCCAGTACCCAAAGTGCAGATGTCAATAAGGAACAGGCAACAATTAATATTATCAACGCACGAAATTTAATTTTACGTCGTGATAGCCAAATCCTTACTAACGCAAAAGGTGAAAATGTTCAAGGGGGAAATATTAATATTGATAGTGATGCGATCGTTGCCTTAGAAAACAGCGATATCAGCGCCAATTCTCAAAACTCCCGTGGAGGACGAGTGACAATAGAAACTGAAGGAATCTTTGGTACTCAAGTCCGCGACGCACTTACTCCTCAAAGTGATATTACTGCTACAGGCGCAACCCCTAATTTAAGTGGTATTACAGAAATTAGTGAATTCGATATAGACCCTACTCAAGGAATTACAGAATTACCACAAAACCCTATTGATAGCGAAGCTTTAATTGCTAGCAGTTGCGTAGTTAGAAGTCGGGAAAGAAACGGTACTTTCTTTATTACTGGTGGTGAAGGTTTCTCTTATCGTCCCGGTGATCCAGTACCTTCTGTCTACTCTACTGTTGGAGTGCAATCTGTACCAAATAATACATCTGTCAAGCCTCGTCGTCGCTGGAAAATTGGCGACCCCATTGTGGAGCCATCTGGGGTTTATCGTTTGGAAAATGGACGACGTATACTTAGTCGGGAGTGTAGCAGGTGAATATAATTCGTAATTCGTAATATCACCCTCCGGGTGACGCTTCGCTACGTAATATGGCGCATTCGCGCCACGCAAGCTACGTAATTATTGCCCCATAAATAAAATAATGGTGCTTCAACATTGCCGCCCCGTCAGGGACATCCACGGATAAATCCGGGGGCTATGTCCTGACGGACACGCGGAGCTAACAAACCTTAAAAAATTAACTTGGTGAAATGATTTGATGATATTTTCTAGTCAATTATTTTTCAGGTTGCTACTACTTAAACAAACATATATATGCACTCAACAAATACAAAAATAATCATATTATTGTTTTTTAGCTTAATTATCGCCAGTTTTATACCATTCAAACAATTAGCTCGCGCTCAATCAACTCCTCCCGATGGAATCACAATTCCTCCAAATACACCCGAACGAATTGAAGAAACTATTCCCAAACCGACGGAAACACCTTTACCCTCTAAACCAGAACCTTCTTTACCTCCTGCTTTACAAACACCTTCCACCGATACACCAACAGCACCGACTACTCCCATTAATGAAGGGATTAATGTTAAGAAAATTGAAGTTTTAGGTAATACTGTTCTCATTGATGATATTAACAAACTGATAAAAAAATATGAAAACTGTTCAAAACAAACTTGCTCTGTCCCTTTTGAAGATTTAGTTCAACTACGCTCTACCATTACCCAACTTTATATTGATAACGGTTATATTACATCCGGTGCATTTATTTTAAATAACCAACCCTTAGAAAGTGGAATTATAGAAATCCAAATAGTAGAAGGTGAATTAGAACGAATTGAAATCAACGGACTTAATAGATTACAAACAAATTATGTCCGCAGTCGTCTTAGAATAGCAACCAAACCCCCCTTAAACCGCAAACGCTTAGAATCGGCATTGCAGCTATTACAACTTGATCCTTTATTACAACAAGTTAACGCCGAATTAATCCCAGGTAGCAGCCCTGGTAAAAACATTTTACGACTGCAATTAAAAGAAGCACCTGCATTTAACGCAGGTATTGTCATTGATAATAACCAATCTCCCACTATCGGTTCCCTGCAAGGTATTGTATTTGCTAGTTATAATAATCTATTAGGTTTTGGCGACCAATTATCCGCTGAGTACGGTTTGACAGACGGTCTAGATATATATGGTTTAGGTTATAAAATACCAGTAAATGCCCGAGACGGTACATTTAATATCCGCTACAGTAACAACACTAGCCAGATAATCGAAGATCAATTTGCTGACTTGGGTATTCGCAGTGACTCACAATCTTTATCATTTGGGTTCCGACAACCTTTAGTCAAAAAAGCAGATACAGAACTTGCTCTTGGATTAGCCTTAGATATACGTCGATCGCAAACATTTTTACTTGATGATGAACCCTTTTCCTTTTCAGAAGGACCAGAAGATGGTAAATCTAGAGTTACAGCAATTCGCTTTTCCCAAGAGTGGCTACAACGAAATGCAAAACAAGTACTCGCAGCGCGATCGCAATTTAGTTTCGGTATCGATGCATTTGACGCTACCATCAACGAAAGTGGTATTGACGGACGATTTTTTATCTGGTTGGGACAATTTCAATGGGTACAGCAAATGTCACCCAAAACTTTAATAATAGCCAAAATCAACACTCAACTCACACCCGATGGTTTACTACCTTTAGAAAAAATTAGTTTGGGTGGAGTAGATACCGTGCGAGGATATCGCCAAAACGAACTTGTGGCGGATAATGCCATTATTGGTTCAGTAGAATTACGTCTTCCCGTCACATCAGATAACTCGTTACAAATCAGACCTTTTTTTGATATCGGTACAGTTTGGAATAACAAAGCAGAAAATCCCGACCCACAAACAGTTGCGGGTTTAGGATTAGGTTTAAGCTGGCAACCACGAAGAGACTTATTTTTACAATTAGATTACGGTATTCCCTTAATAGCAGTTGAAGATCAAGGCGACTCATTACAAGAAAATGGTGTTTATTTCTCCTTGCGTTATCAACCGTTTTGATATGGTAATTACTCTTTTCCTGGCAGAAGATTACCGATAAAAAAAACCGCACAGACAAGGCAGTGCGTTGCGGAGGAACACGCACCGTTGTAGCAACTGCCGCGCAGAGTACGCAGAGGAAAGAGATAAAGAGAAATAGGTAATTTTCCAGCGAGATAGGAGTAGTTAATCTGTTGTGCCGACTTCTTTGACATTACCAATTACCCATGGGTAAGTCCTATTTACTACAAAAATTTTTGATAAATTTTGGAATATTTATTTTCCTTTATCTGTTATTGATAGTGAGGACAAAAAATACCTCATGAAAATCTGATTAAATTCAAGGATAATTTTATGAAAATACACTCATCTCAAGTTCCCAAAACAGGCTTTTTATTCTTTGCTAGTGCTGCTTCTGGAATATTTCTTTAACACTTCGTCCTCAACAACCGATTCGTGTTTGTTTGCACAAGCGATAGAGAATTTGCGAGATAACTACCATGAATGCCCATTACCCCTTACCGTACAGTTTTCTGTAATCCGAACAGCACAATTGTGTTTTTTCCCTTTCAATAAGATGTATTGAAGACACCATAAATTGTAGTTTATTTTGGTTATTAGATTTCTTATTATGTTATTAAAGCACAGGGGGAATGAAAAGGTTAAAGGTTAAAGGTTAAAGGTTAAAGGTTAAAGGTTAAAGGTCATATTGATATTTTGAGGTTTTTTTTTAGTGAAAAATAACCAGGTAGTTTAATTTTCAATTCAATTTGTTTACGTAAGGAACTAGTTTACTGAAGAGGTAAAATGCTGAGTAAAGTATCCGAAAAGAGAATGCACGCTGTTAGATTGGTACTAGTAATTGGATGGTTGCTGTTGATATTTTCGCTATTTTACGACCCGATAACCCATCACTTGACTAATCCCAGTAACTTCTTATCTCCCTTCCGTGACTCACTTCCACAAGTTATTGTACAAGGAAAACCCTTAAAAGAACAACCTTATCCCATTGGTGCAAGAGTATTTTGGGGAATGGTTGTACCCAGCGCCATCATGATTGTACTAGTTTTTGGACACGAGACTTGGCGGCGGATTTGTCCTTTATACTTTCTTTCTCAAATTCCTCGTGCTTTAGGATTAAAACCAAGATTGAATATCAATAAAAATACTTGGTTAACGCGCAACCATTTTTACGTACAGTTTGCTCTGTTATTTATCGGCTTAAACTTCCGTATCCTGTTCATTAATTCAGCACGTCTGGCTTTGGGATTGTTTTTATTGACTGCGATCGCAAGTTCAATTACGGTTATATTTTTATACGGAGGTCGCAGTTGGTGCCATTATGTATGTCCTTTCGGAGTTGTGCAAACGGTTTTTACTGGTCCGCGTAGTTTATTAGGAAGTAATGGGATATCTGCATCTCCCCAAAGTATAACTCAATCAATGTGTCGTACTGTAGATATAACTACAAACCAGGAAAAAAGCGCTTGTATCGGCTGTAAATCTGCTTGTATGGATATCGACGCAGAAAAATCTTACTGGAACGATTTAAAAAAGCCAGGACGCAGATTTGTTCAATACGGTTATTTGGGACTGGTAATCGGTTATTTCGTCTACTACAGATTATACGCTGGTAACTTTGATTATTACTTCTCCGGTGCTTGGATGCACGAAGAAAATCAATTATCAACACTTTGGAAACCAGGTTTTTACTTATTCAACGAACCAATTAATATACCTAAAATCATCGCAGTTCCGTTAACATTAGCTTTTGCAGTTGCGTTAAGTTACTGGAGTTTGACTAAAATCGAAAAAGCTTATCGTGCTTATCTAA
Source organism: Plectonema cf. radiosum LEGE 06105 (assembly GCF_015207665.1). Taxonomy (GTDB): domain Bacteria; phylum Cyanobacteriota; class Cyanobacteriia; order Cyanobacteriales; family Nostocaceae; genus Rivularia; species Rivularia radiosa_A. The sequence goes on along the minus strand of NZ_JADEWL010000064.1, from coordinate 4,428 downwards.
AAAAACACAATTCCCGCATAAATTCGGAACAAGTTTTACACAGGATGCTGACGATTTGCACCTTTATAGCTTTCAACAGTTTCTTTATTTACGGTGGAAGACCAGAAATTTTAAGATTACCCGTTCCAGCACAACTATTATTTAACACCTTGGTCGTAATAGTTAGTACTATGTGGTTAGTTCGGACTTGGGGACGTAGTTTTGAGCAGTATCAAAGAGATAGTAATCTTGATAGTTTCCGTCGTCAATTGTCTAAGTTATCGATTAATAATTCTCAATTTTTAAAAGGACGTTCTCTCGATGAATTATCATCAAACGAATTGTTTATCCTAGCTTCGGTTTTACCAGAATATCGACAAAAAGACCGATTAGAAATTTATAAATCAATTCTGTTAGAAGGATTAATACAAAAAAACTTCACTTCTTCTAATAGTTTAGAAATTTTACAGGAAATACGTCAGAAATTAGCTTTGAGTGAAAATGAGCATTTCTCCATACTATCAGAAATCAGCAGCGAGCAACCATTTCTAATTTATCCAAATCAGAGGATAAATCCTGCTAATTCTCACGTTGAACTTACACAAACCAGATTGTTAAAAACTCATCGTCGTTAGATGTTCACAAGAGTTTAATTAATTATGAAAATTACAGTATTTAACCCCAAAATAGGTTTTTTAGCCGAAAAAAACCTTGTTGTTTCTACAGACAAACCTTCATTATTTCTAATTGGTAGACATCCCAACAGCGATTTAATTTTAAATACACCAGAAGTGAGTCGAGTACATGGTTTAATTACTTACTTTCAGCAAAATTATTACTTTGTCGAGCTTGCTAGTACTGGTGGTTCGCGGCTTAATAATCAAGAAGTTTTGGTGAATCAAAACTGCATTTTACAGCCTGGTGATAATTTGAGAATTGGTGATTTTTTCTTATTGTTTTTACCTGAAGAAGAAAAAATAGAAAAGTCAAATCCTTATTGGTATTTAAAACCTCAATCTACTGATGTTTATAACCAAAAAGAATCGGGTAAAGAGAATGAATTAATAGTTAATTGTTCCCAAATAATCGAAGAAACATATGATGTTAAAACCTTTTGCTTTATTGCTTCTCCACCCACAATGTTTAATTATCAACCAGGTCAATTCGTAACATTAGAATTAGAAATTGATGGTAAATTAGTAAAACGCCCTTACTCAATTTCTTCTACTCCTTCACGTCCCCATAATTTAGAAATTACCGTTAAACGAGTTCCTGCTCCAAATGATATACCGGATGCTCCTCCTGGATTAGTTTCTAACTGGTTACACGATAATTTTACTGTTGGTAATCAAATTAAAATTAGTCCCCCAACTGGTAATTTTACGATTCAAAATAATCCCAATCGTAAATTTATGTTTATCTCTGCTGGTAGCGGTATCACACCAATGATGTCAATGTCTCGATGGTTGTGTGATACAACTCCAAATGCCGATATTGTCTTTGTCCACAGCGCTAAAACTGTTCAGGATATAGCTTTCTGTCACGAATTAGAATTTATGGCTAACCGATATCCCAATTTTCAACTAGCTATCACTTTAACTGGTATGCAATATAACCCAAATTGGTTGGGATATACTGGCAGGTTGAACGAGACGATGATCAAGACGATTAGCGATGATTTTCAAGAACGTATTGTATATGTTTGTGGTCCCGATGGCTTTCGAGAAAGCGTAAAAGCAATATTGAGGGAATTAGAATTCCCCATGGAAAACTACCATGAAGAAAGCTTTGGTTCTTCTAAAAAGCAAAATAAACAGCAAAAACAACCTCAATTAGTAGTAGCTGATGATGCTCCAACACATTTTTACTCTACGTCTTATGCACCAATGCCTGAAAAAAGCAATGTTGTAGCTTTTACTAAATCTCAAAAAGAAGTACTTTGCGATGCTAAAGAAACTATTTTACAAGCTGCTCAAAAAGAAGGGATAACATTACCCTACGGTTGTCAGATGGGAGCTTGTGGTCAATGCAAGTTACGCAAGCTTTCTGGAGAAGTCTATTACGAAGAAGACTCTAATTGTGAAGAGGATTATGTTCTTACTTGTGTAGCTAAAGCTGATGGAAATGTAGTTATTGAAGGCTAATATATCATACTTGGACGCACCAAAAAAGCAACGCAAGATTACAATTTGACTCTTGAATTTCCGATAATTAATTCACTTAAAATTCACTCAATAATTCACTCAATAATTAACTCAAAAAAATGCAATACTCAAACTTATACAATAATACCAACTCCACTCACGAATGTAATGTAGAGAAACAAGGGAGTAATCAAGTTGAACTTCAAATTGACCCAGATACTCAATTAGTAACCGTTGACGATGCTACTCCAACAGTTTCCGTAATCTGGGACCAAGCAGTTCAACAAGCTGTAATTAATACATCACCAGGTCCGACAGTTGCATCTCGTGCTTATGCAATGTTGCATACTGCTACATACAATGCTTGGTCAGCATACGACTCCACAGCAATATCAACTCAACTTGGTGATTATTTACAGCGTCCCGATGCGGAAATTACTGACGCAAATAAATCAGAAGCAATGAGTTATGCTGCTTATCGGGTTCTAAACGACCTATTCCCCACCCAAACTGAGATTTTTGACCAATTGATGGGTGAATTAGGTTTAGATACGAGCAATAATACTACCGATATTACCACGGCTGCTGGTATTGGTAATGTAATGGCAGGGGAGTTATTAGAATTTCGTCATCAAGATGGTTCTAACCAATTAGGTGAGAGCCTGAATGGAATTGATGGGGTTCCTTATTCAGATATCAGTGGTTATCAACCCATTAATGCTCCTGGTAAAATCGTTGATATTGAACGTTGGACACCGGAATTAGTAGCGATTGATGCAAAACTAGGAACAGAAGCATCTACTCAACAGTTTCTGACACCTCAATGGGGTAATGTTACACCTTTTGCTTTAGAATCTGGTGAGCAATTCCGTCCAGAAGCACCAAAACCATTTTTGCTGGTAGATGGAGATCTAAATTTAGAAGAGAAAACAATTACCCTTGAAGATGGCTCTGTATTAAATATCGATAAGAGTCTGATCGGAGATGTAATTAACCCCGAATTTATCGCTCAAGCCCAAGAAGTTATTGATATCAGCGCTAATCTTACCGACGAGCATAAATTAGTTGCAGAGTTTTGGGAAATGGGTGGTGGAACATCCTTTCCTCCCGGTACTTGGATGACTTTTGGACAATTCGTCTCGGCACGAGATAATAATACCCTCGACGAAGATGCTCAATTATTCTTTGGCTTGGGTAACGCAGTGTTTGATGCAGGTATCGCTACTTGGGAAGCCAAAACTCACTATGATTATACTCGTCCAGTTAGAGCGATTCGGGAATTGGGGGAACTCGGATTAATCGGGGAATTCAATCAAGAACTCGGTGGTTATGCAATTGATGCATGGAAACCAGGAGAAGGAACTCAGACAATATTAGCAACCGATTTCCTTACCTTTCAAACTCCTGGAGGAAACCCATCACCACCTTTTGCTGAATATACCTCTGGACACAGTAGCTTTAGCGCTGCGGGTGCAGAAATATTAGAATTGTTCACAGGTAGCGATGAATTTGGCGCTTCTGTAAGCTTTAACACAGGTAAATCTCGTTTTGAACCCGGCAAAACTCCTTCAGAACCAGTTACTTTAGAGTGGGATACCTTCAGTGAAGCTGCGGAAGAAGCTGGTATTTCTCGTATCTATGGTGGAATTCATTTTACGGATGGTGACGTTAACGGAAGAATATTGGGAGAACAGGTAGGGCAAGCCGTTTGGGATAAAACTCAATACTTTATTAACGGTGGATACGAAAGTGTAATTGACACCAATGAAGATTATATTCTGAACGGCGGAATATGGGATGATACTCTAAACATTGTAAATACAGAGTTTGACGAAGATATTATTCCACTAATTGGCTCTTCAAAGGATTATTACCTTGGTGTTTCTCCACAAGAAACAGGTATCTTTTTTAATGATAATGTAACCCCCGAATTCAGTCAGATGGTTGTAGATATACGAACAGATAATTTAAGCTCAGATAGTTTTCAGTTTTGATTTTTCTGATTGATTTTTTATTCCATTCATAGGGCTTGTGTTATTAGAGCGGGAATTTCATTCCCGCTTAAATGATCGCGATCAGAACTCCCCATAATTAATGAAATGAACTACTAGTAGCCCTTTGCATTAGTTCTGAGGGGTTGAAGTAGTGCGAGCCGGAAAGCTCGCTGGTTGTAACGAGGGAGCGAGACGCTCCCACTACGAGAACGTTACCCATCAAAATTAATGTGGCGGAGTACTAGTAGTTCTTTGCATTAGTTATGAGTGGTAATCGGAAATATCTAAATTCTCTTCTCCCCCCTCTCCCC
>NZ_JADEWL010000256.1 GCF_015207665.1 Plectonema cf. radiosum LEGE 06105 | reverse complement strand
CCCTCTCCCCCTCTGGCTAACATGGTAAAAAGTCTTAAAATTAAGTTACATTTAATTAAGAATAATAATAAATTCTTGGCAAATGTCGTAAAGCACTTTTAAGCGAATGCGGCAAGTCATGAAAATTAAACAAATCGGGATTTATATACATCCGTTTCACATAACTTATGTTAACGGGGTGATGCATCCCATTGGTATCTAGAGGCAAATTAAAATGAAATTCTCTTGGAGAGTCCTAGTTCTTTGGACCTTGCCTGCTTTAGTGATAGGCTTTTTCTTTTGGCAGGGAGCGTTTGCGAATACTCCTGCTGATATGGGTAAAAATGCAGCTAGTACCCGGATGACCTACGGTCGCTTTCTGGAATACTTGGATGCCGGTCGAGTCACTATGGTGGATTTGTATGAAGGTGGTAGAACGGCGATTGTGGAAGCTGTTGACCCAGACCTGGAAAATCGGATTCAGCGCGTGCGGGTGGACTTACCTGTTAACGCTCCAGAGTTGATTAGCAAGCTCAAAAAAGAAAATGTTAGTTTCGATGCCCATCCTGCAAGAAATGATGGAGCTATCTGGGGACTATTAGGCAATTTAATTTTCCCCATCTTATTGATTAGCGGACTGTTCCTTTTGTTCCGTCGTTCTAGCAATCTTCCCGGTGGTCCCGGTCAAGCCATGAATTTTGGCAAATCTCGCGCGCGTTTCCAAATGGAAGCCAAAACCGGAGTCATGTTTGATGATGTCGCGGGGATTGAAGAAGCGAAGGAAGAACTCGGTGAAGTTGTGACTTTTCTTAAGCAACCAGAGAAATTTACTGCTGTCGGCGCACGCATTCCCAAAGGTGTATTGTTAGTCGGACCTCCGGGAACTGGTAAAACCTTACTAGCAAAAGCCATTGCTGGAGAAGCGGGAGTACCTTTCTTTAGTATTTCCGGTTCCGAGTTCGTGGAAATGTTTGTCGGTGTGGGTGCTTCCCGCGTTCGTGATTTGTTCAAGAAAGCTAAAGATAACGCTCCTTGTATCATCTTTATTGATGAAATTGACGCTGTAGGTAGACAGCGGGGTGCAGGTATTGGTGGTGGTAACGATGAGCGCGAACAAACTCTCAACCAGTTGCTTACGGAGATGGATGGTTTTGAAGGTAACACTGGCATCATTATTATTGCTGCTACCAACCGTCCTGATGTACTAGATGCGGCCCTGTTACGTCCCGGACGCTTTGACAGACAGGTGATGGTTGATGCACCCGATATCAAAGGACGTTTGGAAATTCTTCAAGTCCATGCACGTAACAAGAAATTAGATCAAAGTGTATCTCTCGAAGCCATTGCGCGTCGGACTCCCGGTTTTACGGGTGCAGATTTGGCGAACTTGCTCAACGAAGCAGCAATTCTCACTGCCAGACGACGTAAAGAAGGTATTACCCTTACAGAAATTGACGACGCTGTAGACCGGGTAGTTGCTGGTATGGAGGGAACACCTTTGGTAGACAGCAAGAGCAAGCGTTTGATTGCTTACCATGAAGTCGGACACGCTTTGATTGGAACCTTGGTTAAAGACCACGACCCAGTACAAAAAGTTACCTTGATTCCTCGCGGACAGGCACAGGGTTTAACTTGGTTTACCCCTAGCGAAGACCAAGGATTGATTAGCCGTTCTCAGTTGAAAGCGAGAATTACTGGTGCTTTGGGCGGACGTTCTGCCGAAGAAGTGATTTTTGGTAGAGATGAAGTTACCACTGGTGCCGGAAATGACCTACAACAGGTTACGGGTATGGCGCGACAAATGGTAACGCGATTTGGGATGTCCGATTTAGGACCCTTATCATTGGAAAGTCAACAAGGAGAAGTATTCCTTGGTCGTGACTGGACAACACGTTCGGAATATTCGGAATCAATCGCAGCTCGGATCGATTCTCAAGTTCGCGCTATCGTTGAAGAGTGTTATAAAAACGCTTTACAAATGATGCGCGACCATCGTAGCTTGATGGATAGATTAGTTGATTTGCTAATTGAGAAAGAAACTATTGATGGTGAAGAGTTCCGTCAAATTGTGGCTGAATATGCGGAAGTACCGGAAAAACCGCAATACGTTCCAACTTTGTAAAATTTCTCAAAAATTTGTCAAGCCATCATAGTTAAGGGGATGCGATAATGTCGCGTCCCTTTTTAATGTGAGGGGTAGGGAGTAGTTTTATCAATATGGAAAATTACCAATTACCCATTACCAATTACCCATTACCAATTACCAATTACCAATTACCCATTACCAATTACCCATTACCAATTACCCATTACCAATTACCAATTACCCATTACCCATTACCAATTACCAATTACCAATTACCAATTACCCATTAGCAATTACCAGTCAACAGCGAATAATAACTAATTATCCGGACATGATATTACCCAAATATTTAGAAAAATATGGACGATATAATTCTCTACTCAGAATTAGACCATCAGAAGTGAGTTTAACTAATCCGATACTTTCTAATTTATAAGCAACTGTAGGGGAAAGATTTAGACCTTTTTTAGCTGTGAGTATTTTGATGAATTCTAATACTAAATCGGGATTTTTTTGCAAATCATTTAATTTTTCTCGTAGATGATGCCGATAAATTCCTTTATCGGTACTAGCTTGTTCTAATAACTGCTCTAAGGTTAGTTCTTGTTGGCTTAAATGATAAAGTGCAACATTAATTAAAGTCGGTTGCCCCCCAATTATTTCCATGAGTTTTTGAGCTTGATTACCCTGCTCCCAATTTAGTCCGTATCGTGCTGCTAATTCCTCTACCTGCTTTTGTGTAAATTCAGGTAAATTGATGGGTAATCCAATATTAAATGGTGAACGGTTTAAGTCTAAGGGAACATAAATATCGGTTGAATAATCCAAAACTAAACGCAATTTTTGCCAAATGTAATTATACTGCGCTTTTTCATGCCAAGAACGTAATAATGGTAAGAATTCTTGAGCTAGCTGTGGATATTCAAAAATGTGATTGAGTTCGTTAAATGATAAAACTAAAGGACTTTCAGCAGCTTCTAATATATAAGTTTGAAAATAAAAAGTACAGCTTAATTTACTACCAATTTCTTCATCCCAACATTCATCAAGCTGCGGTTCAATATCCAAACTTCTGGAAACAATACTGCATAACCAGCGCAAAAAAACGTTTAAATCTAAAAATTTATCCGCATCTACTAAGTTTAAATCTAAATGTACTGTACGATAACCCAATGATTTGGCATAATCTAATAACCTGTACTTCAAAGAAGTTTTTCCCATTCCTTGAGGGGCTTTGATGCGGATTATACAGCCGGGACGGGGAATTTCTCGTTCAATTAATTCCTCAATCGGAGGACGGGAAATATACAATTTGGAATATAACGATACAGGTCTACTGGGATATTCAATAGTTTCAAATTTGTCTAATTCTTCGCAGATACTGTAATCTGACTCAGTTAACTCTAAATCAAAAGCGCTAAAGCAAAGTTTTATTGAACGCGAATCTAATGGAGTTTTCAAAGACCACAATCGCGATAATGTATTGGTGGAAACTCCGATCCGACGGCTTAGTTCTTCCTGAGTAAAACGCACACCATCATTTTCTTGCAACTGTGCTGTTTGTATCGCGTTTTGCAGCCGTTTTAACCCGGTTGCAGTCAGTGTTATGCCTCGTTTTCGCTTCTGCTTACTACCCTCCATTTTGGTAAATACTTATTCGTTTTCACCAAGAATTTTAACGCAATACCACCACTTAAGCTATTGAAATTAAATCTTAAGTGGCTTAACTGCCATTGAATGTAACTATTTATATATGTGAGAATAAATCTTGAGTAAAATACCCAATTTACTAGCAAACCGAGTAGTTCTTCTTCCCTGGAAGACTATTTCTTTGTTCTGTGTGTTCCCTGTATACCGCTAGCTTATCTTAACTAAGCTGGCGGTATAATAATATTAAAGTCCAATTAAGACCATGTTCAATACCTCGTTAGGCATAGATTGATTACTTTTGGCGAATATCTTGATGGGAATCGATAACCAAACGCATTGTTTCTATTGCTAATTCTCGTAAATCGCGATTTAACGGAATTGCTCCGCTCGCTCCAAACCAACGGTCAAATATGGTTACATATCGAGTTTCATTTTCTATAAATCCTTGCATAAAACCATAAGTAAGATGATTAATCCGTTCTATTAAACTTACCCAAAACTACCCAAGTCTAGACTTAGCGCCGACATTAATAGTTTTGGTGTTAACTTCCTGTTTCAACGTAGTCTCAAGATGACTCTTAAGAGGTTTTTCTACTCCGCAGGCTATTTCGGTAGAACTTACCGTTTCTGACCGTTCAGGAATATAAATATTCTCAAACCATCGGTCTATATTTTTAGCCGCGTTCAAATCTCTGTCTTCGGTATGAC
>NZ_JADEWL010000255.1 GCF_015207665.1 Plectonema cf. radiosum LEGE 06105 | reverse complement strand
AATTAATTCTTCTATGGGGCGATTTTCCATATTTTGTCGAATAAAAGAAGAATTGGCGGTATTTTCCAATAAACGACGAATTAAATAAGCCATTCCCGGTAATAACTCACCGTAAGGGCAATAAACCCGCACTCTGTAACCTTGCTCTACTAAAGCTTTAGCAATTTTATCCCCCATTCCATAAAGAACTTGCATTTCAAAATTGCGCTGGGGTACATTCAAACTTTGAGCAATGGCGATCGCTCTTGCTTGCGACCTGATATTATGACTTCCGATGGCAGCATATATATATTGATGATTTTCTAACAATAATTGGGTTATTTTTTCAAAATTAATATCTGTGGCGGCTTTATCGTTGTAAACTGGTTGCTGCCAGTGTTTTTGTTCTGCTGTAATGGTTTCTTGGTCCCAATAAGCACCTTTTACTAACCGAATTGTAATTGGATTACCCCGTTGTTTCGCCCATTCAATCAAACTTTTGGCATCTGCTTCACTATCTCGTAGATAAGCTTGAATTGTCATGCCGATATCTGTACGCTGTTTAAACTCCTCTTCCATCAACAGCTTTTTCAAAATATTAAAGGTAAGATCCTTATAGATATACTGCTCCATATCAAAATGGATAGCAACACCCAACTCAGAAGCACGACGTAACAAAGTGCGAATATGGTTAGTTACCTTCTCCTCACTACCTTTATCATCTAAAGGGTCAAACTGGGAATAAAAAGCCGTTAACTTTACCGAAACCTGTACCTTGGGTAAAGCTTCCCCATCAGCTTGATCAATTAAAGTCACAGTCTTCCAACTTTTAGCAGCTTCCGCTAATTGTGACATCAATTCCATATATCGTTGTAAATAAGATTCTGCTTCCACTTCCGTGATTACCGCTTCACCTAGTAAATCCACGGTGAAAGCCATCTTTTCTTTACGGAGTCTTTCAATACTTTTTAAAGCTTGCTTGATATTTTCGCCAGCAATATATCGATGAGCTAAAGTTTCCACAGCTTTAGAAACAGTTGTAGCAGCAACTTGTCCTGGCATAGAATCGGGATTTGCAAAATTTAACATTCCCTTGAGCGCTGAAGGCAATTCTACCGAATCATCACCGAGGTATTCTTGTAAATGCGCGGCAATTTCCGAATTACTTCTTAAAGCCGGAAGAGTATCGATAAACCGAAACAACTGCACCCGTAAACCAGGATTGCTCATCGCCCATGCTAATAGCTTATCATCAGGACGCATTTGGTCGCGCAAAGCCGAGAATAAAGAACGATTTTCCCCAGTTGTGCTTAACAATTGCTTAGCAATTTCCTGAGTTTTCGCTTCGTAGATGTCCTTTTCAGTCTGTAATACCACCGATAGCACGCTCCATACATAAGATGTCAGGGTTATAGCCCCTATATTCTATTTTGGCTTTTTAATTCTCCTACCACCACATATCAGAGAAAAAATTAAAGATTCTGCAATAAAGATACAAAAATATGCTTATTTTATTTTTTTAAGTTTATTCAGTTTTCAAAATATGTATTAATACTTCTATCTATAGTTAGTTAAGAAAAGCTTTTATTTAAGTTTAATCAAGATTAATTATCACAAATATATTTTCATTTAAATCAGCTAAAAAATCTTACATACATCAATTTAAATAGTCTAAAAAAACCAAAATATAATTATCTTGTATCCAGAATATTTTGCTAATTTTATGTTGATAAATGAAATGCAGTTTCCTTTATTTAATTGAGGAGCTTAATTTAAGATGACAAAGTTGTATATACCATTTTGGTCATCTATCATGAATAATATTATGCTTGAGCGCTACCGAATAATTGAGTTACTGAATGGTAATTTGGGAGGAAGAAGTTACCTAGGTGAAGATACCTGCGAATCTAATTGCGAGCGATATGTAGTCAAGCAATTTATGCCACCAAGTAAAGACCCCAGACTATTAAAAATATCTCATAACGTATTAGAAACCGAAGCAAAACCCTTAGATAACCTATCAGAACAAGATGATAGAATTCAGAACTTAATAAATTTTTTTGAAGAAAATCAAAACTTTTATCTAGTTAGAAAATATATTATCGGTAATCCTTTAAATAAAGAAATATTTTCCGGACAAACCTTAAAATCAGAAAAAGTACTTAATCTCTTATTAGAAATTTTAGAAATTTTAGTATTAATACATAGTTGTGGGATAATCCATCGTAATCTCAAACCAGCAAATCTTATTCGTCGAGAATCTGATAATAAACTAATTTTAACCGACTTTGGTGCGCCTCAAGAAGCAGTATCTAACATCGTTGGTTCCTCAGAATATATGCCTATAGAACAAGTACATGGAAATCCTCAATTTAACAGTGATATTTATACTTTAGGCATAATTGCCATTGAAGCACTAACAGGTTTACCAGCTAGTCAAATAACTGCACAAAAAAACCACAAAAATGCTTCCGCAGAAAAAATCATTTGGTATCCTCGCCGCTATCGAGTAAACCCAAAGCTTGCCAAAATTATTAATAAAATGGTGCATTTAAATTATCAAAACCGCTATCAATCGGCTAAAGAAGTATTAACTGATTTAAAAAAAATTAATCAACAACAGTCAAATTCTCTATATCAAAAAATCAAAAATCAAATCTCAAAAAAACAAAAATTAACTATTGGAATAGTTAGCTTTATATTACTTAGCGGAATCGGATGGTATTTCTTTGCACCAAGGGATTTAAATTATGCCAAACAATTATATAAACAAGGAATCACATACTACGAAAAAGCCAAATATCAACAAGCAATTAAATTATTTTCTCAAGCTATTAAAATAAATCCAGAATATGCGAACGCTTACAATTTGCGAGGAGACGCTTATTATCGTTTAAGAAACTATGAAAAATCTCAACAAGATTCTAGTGCAGCAATTCGTAATAATCCTAATGATGCTAACGCTTATTATGATAGAGGATTTAGTCTTTATTCTGTGGGAGAATATAACGGGGCAATCATAGATTATAATCAAGCAATTCAAATAAATTCCCAATACACAAACGCTTATTATGGTAGAGGACTTGCTCGTTTTCAAATCAAAGAAAATCGTCAAGCCATCGCCGATTTAAATCAAGCAATTCAACTCAATCCTAAATTTGCTCCAGCTTACTTACATCGGGGAATAATTCGCCGTAAAATAGGAGAAAAACTCGAAGCAATCAAAGATTTTGATAAAGCAATTACAATTAATTCTAAATATACAGAAGCCTATTACGAACGCGGTAAAACAAGGTATGAACTCAACGAAAAAATAACTGCGAAAAAAGATTTTACTCAAGTAATTGCATTAGATTCTAAATACATTGAAGCTTATATTGCCCGTGCTGATGTTTACAATGATTTAGGATATCCCAAACAAGCTTATGAAGACTACGAAAAAGCCATAGAGATGAATCCCGATAATGCCAATGCTTACATTCATCGCGGTTTATATCGCTTCAAAATTAAAGATATTGAAGGGGCAATTGAAAATTATAATCAAGCAATTAAACTAGATTCTACTCAACCAACAGCATACAATAATCGTGGTAATGCTCATTTAGAATTAGGGAAATGGAAACAAGCAATGGCAGATTATTCTAAAGCAATTGAACTCAATCCCGAATACGCTCAAGCTTATTATAATCGCGGTTTACTTCGTACAGATTTAGCAAAAGTACCCGAAGCAATTGAAGATTTTCAAGCAGCAGCCGATATTTTTATTAATACAGGTGAAGATAGTAATTATAATGATGCTCTATCGAGAATTAAGGAGCTTACTCCGTAAATTGGTAATGGGTAATTGGTAATTGGTAATTGGTAATTGGTAATGGGTAATGGGTAATTGGTAATTGGTAATTGGTAATGGGTAATGGGTAATGGGTAATGGGTAATTGGTAATGGGTAATGGGTAATGGGTAATGGGTAATTGGTAATTAAACTATTTTCTATTGCCTATTGAATTCAGGTAAGCGTTGAGCTTGGGTGATAGTTCGTCAATTATTGGCTTAAGTTTAGATGCTTGCTCTTTAGTTAAAAGCTTTCTAATATAAGCTAATCTTAATAAACAGATAGTTTCATACAAAGAACCTCTAGCGATTCTGATAAAGCGGCGATTATCTTGGTAATTAAAGCGTCCTCTTCCTTCTGCAATATTGGCACAAATACTATCAGCAGAACGAACTATTTGTTTACCAACTGTGTCTTTCTCAAATGACTTCCAATTTTGAACAATATCCCAAATTTCATTCGCTAATTTTTCAGCTAACTGATAAACTCGTAAATCCTCAAAATCAGGTCTTGTCACACTATTTTCTTACAATTAAAATCACACTTGTATATATAATTCCCAAAACTAAATTAAAAATTACATTATTATAAGAAATAATTCCCAATCCCCCATTACCAATTACCCATTACCAATCCCC
>NZ_JADEWL010000063.1 GCF_015207665.1 Plectonema cf. radiosum LEGE 06105 | reverse complement strand
GGTCTAGGAGTTGTTGCTGGTGGTGGGTCGGGGCTTGGCGCTGGAGAAGGTCTCTTGAAAGGTTTTATTTCGTCTGGACCTTCCTGTCCGGGAACCTTTGGTCTAGGTAACGGAGGGGGTGTATCAGGGATTTGAACTGGAGGATCGACTTCAATATCAGTTTCATCAGGAACAATTACTGGAGTGATGCTGGTAATAGTAAGTCCGTATAAGGTCTGCCATTGTGATTGCCGAGCGTACCCTAAACTGAAAATTTCCTTGTTTTTTCCAACAAGAAAATAAGTATATTGAAACCCTACCTCATGTTCGATGTAAGGTTTCCATGCAGGCTCAACTCCAGCCCCCCAAATTGGTCCCTCAGTAAAAATTTCAATGCGTCCATAAACAGCTTTTGTTGTAAAAAACTCATACGGAGGATATACCATTGCAAAAGGATCGCCCGTAACATCAAAATATCTATAAGTAATGATGTAAGAACTTGCTCCAGGAACAAAAAAAGGCGTAAGTAAAGGTTCAAATCCAGGTAAAGGAAAACTTGTTGGTTTTGAATCTGGAAGGCTTAAAGGTTTTTTTGGCAATGGGACTTTTGCAATTGCAATTGCACCACCAGCCGCACCTATTATCTGAGGTACCGAAGGTTTAAAAAGGATTAAGTCATCTGGACCGAGATATTTTGCTAGCTCCGGCAAGTCAGAAGGTCGAACAGTCGAAATTGATACATTATTCGGACCTGGAGCAATATTATTTGCTCCGGGCGGTCTTGCAACTACGGGAGGACTAGTTGTAGGTAAAGAAGCTATCAATTAAGTTGATTATTTACAAATACAAAGGGGATTGGATTTGTAGAAAAAGGTACCGCTTGCTGCCAAAGCTTTCCACCATCGTAGGTAAAATCCTCTTCTATCTCAATAGAGTGCCTAATAATTACTCGCGTTTGGTTTGTTTGCTCCACTTGGTAAAGTCCAAGTTGTGCTACTTTTTGCGCGGGTCCGGTTCCCTCAAGCGCTGTTTGGTCAGGGTTTATTTTTTGAAGTACTAAACCAACCCAAATAGCGAGATTCTCAACAGTATTAATTTCTTGAGGAATATCCGAAGGTGTGAAGGCTGTCATAGAAAATACATTTTAATTTGACAAGATAACAACTTTATAAAACGTTTATTTATTAATATCAATTTCCACTTTTATGTAAAACTGGAAAGAACGCTACACACATGGAACCCTTGCACAGAGTAGGATATAGAAAATTTCAGCTATGACAACTTAAAGAACATTTCCGGAAGTAGCACTTAATCAGTGAATTCCGGAAATTAATTATGTGTTTAATAAAGGAATATTAATGAAAAATAATCGGTTTGGTCAATCAACCGTATTGAGTAATTATGATTATTTAAAAATACGAAAACATCAAAGTAATCTAAAGCACAGACTAATCATAGATATTGCTTGGTATACTGGCGAGCGACTAGGAGCAATTATTCAATTAAAGGTTGATAATGTATTCGAGTCCAATGGTAATGTGCGAGAATTTATTACTTTTCAGTCAAATACTAGAAAAGCATCTCCTGATGGGAAAAGACTTACTCGTCAAGTCCCTGTGCATTCATCTTTAAAAGAAATTCTTAGCGCTTATTGTTTATCAAATATTTCTGAATGGTTATTTCCCGGTGCAGACCCAAGCCAACACATAAGCTTTAGAACTTGCGATTACTTACTCAGAAATGCAGTAGAGAAAGCGGGATTGGGCAACAAAGGAATATCATCTCACTCATTCCGAAGGAGCTTGATAACCAATTTAAACAATAAAGGAGTTGACCTGAAAACAATTCAAAAAGTCACGGGTCATCAAGATGTGCGTTCGCTTGTCCGTTATATCGATGTTACTGAAGACCAAGTTAGAGGAGCTATTGAATTAATATGAGGTACGGGATAGACATCGGTCATAACTCACCACCAGACACCGGGGCTGTTGGAGGCTATGAAGATGAATTAAACCTTGAATTGGCGAACAAGGTAATAGTTAAACTTGCATTACTCGGACATGAAACTTTAATTGTTAATCCTAAAGGTAGAGTCAGGTCAGTCAACGAATCTTTGAAAATTCGTTGTGAGAATGCCAATGCCGCTAAGGTAGAGCGATATATCTCTTTCCACTTCAACGCTTTTAATAAAAAAGCAAGGGGAGTTGAAATTTATTATACAAGTACTGCTGGCATGAGAATAGCTAAGCCGGTATTAGAAGAAATTTGTAAATTGTCAGATAGTAATGGAAGGAAATTCACGAACCGTGGAATAAAAAAAACTTCTTTATTTCAAGTTTTGAACGGAACAGATGCACCGGCAATACTGATAGAGACCTGCTTCTGTGATAACCCGGAAGACATGGAAATTTATAGATCAATCAGTTCAGACCGTGTGGCGATCGCAATTGTTAAAGGGTTGACGGGGCAAGATTTAAAATTAAATGACCAGCCTTGCCTGTATATTGAATAACAAATATAATTGCCTTGTCACACGCTTTTAATGCCAATAAATCTAAGTATGGGTATTACTAATACTTCATGGGTTCCTAGGTGGAATCACTCGCGTACTTGCACAATCCGGATTCCACTAGTTTTTAAAAATCAAGTTTTAGATTACGCACAAGCGCTTGATTCAAACGCTGAACCAAGCCCGATAACAGCATTAATTCTGATGGATGCTTATTTAAATAAGTACGACCTGCACCAAGTTAACGAGTCATCCCCTCGCTGGTACCAATTTAATAAATTTAAAAGATGGTTGTCGGGAATTGGTAAATAGTTTATGTGATTGCTAAAAACTCTACTGAGAATAGAATCATTAGTTAAACCAGCTGTAGAAGCTTCGCGATCGCAAACTTTTGACTACTCAAACCGTTGATTTTACGTTGATTTATATAAAATAGTAAAAAAGCTTATTGAGGAGTAGAGTCAATAACCTTATTGACTCTAACGTCACTGGTAGAAGTAAATTATTTATTTAAAGTTTGTATTTATGATGTTTACTATTTTAGCTGGTGGTAAACCATCCGATATCAATGCTTCAATATCCGATTTCCGGTAAGTGGCTAATGGGGTCGAAGAATTACCGCCGGGAATATGACAGCGATATTTTTTTCTACCAATAGCCCAACAGTAACGGTAATAGTAATGCTTTTTATCGGAACGCTTAACCCAGTATTCTTCTACCCAGTGAATGTGTTCGGGGACAGTTGCATTAGTAGTGTGAGATACTTGTCCCCGAACACAACTGGTTGATTCCAGTGCATTACTGGTATCATTCCAAGCCGGGTCATAAATTGGTTGAAAGTCATCTTTAATGAAGACAGCCGAATTAAATAATGACTGTTGGTAGTGCATAGTGTTGATTTATTCTAAATTTTGGGAATAATGAGTTGAACCGCAAGTTACAAGTTGATGCTTAAGTAATCCCCTCCAGCGCGTGAAGGGGATTTTTTATTGGGTATCTGGCATTAGTTCATAAATAAATGGAGTATTCCCGTATTTCGCAATAATCTGGTTGAACATACTTGGTTCATCCCAGTAACGCCCTTCAAGGCATCTCTTAATCCAACCTTGGGGATTACGTATCTCTGACGTTTCAAGACGTATTTGGTAACAAACTATTGAAAGTAATACCTCGTTACGAGGTCTATCTAATACCTTAGTTTCTGTGTCGTTAAAAGAAATACCATACTGAGAAAAAAGTAGTTTGTTATCCGTAATTAGTATATGCTGCTGCTGCGAATAACGACTGTCGTATTTACTAGGGTTTGAACTACCTAAAGTGTCAAAAACATTTCGCTTCTGTAATTTTCTTTTCGGTTTCAAATACTCAAGTGGACGGGTAACAATCTTAACAATATTCCATGTGTATTGCTTAACCAGATTGACTACACGGCATTCTACGAGTTTATTGAAAGCAGATTTAAGCGTATTTCTGCAATAACTCTTGCCCCGGTGTTTTCTTATCCAGTTGTTAAAATCTTTAAGGTCTGGTTCACTCTCAGTATTTATTTTACCCGTTTTAAGTAGCCATTCCCACAGCAATTGTGAAGAACGTGGTATCTGGTTCTTTAAACAGTATTCTTCGTGTTTGTACGTCCAATGGGTTATTGATTTATTTCTGTTGTATGTCATGATAGTTAGTAAGATTTGGAAACCATTTAGTGGCTGCGCTTTACCAATAAGCTTCTTTATGGTTTTTTTTTGCAGCAAAAACCCGACCTGCAATCAGCAGGTCGGGTTTTTAGGTTTTTTTATTAGCTTCTAATTGTTCTAATAGAGCGTTAAACTCTTGAATCTTAGATTCTAATTGCAATATTTCTGCTTTCTTGGTTGCCACCTGATTTTCAGATTCATCTATCAGCTGGCGGAGAATTTTCCCAGTAACTGGATTTCCGTCTCCGATGAAATTTGGTCGCGGGCTATCCGCTCCACCAGCTCGCTCTTGCTGATGCCCAACATTTCCGCTTTCATCTCTAGCATCTCTATTCCGTCCGGGGTCATACTCAAATTCACGCCTCGCTTCCTTTGACCATGAATCGACTTTCTCATTAGTTGTATGCATACACTACCTTTCTATTTTATGTGCATACTATGTTTACTTTTCGTGTGCATAGTACTAAACTATATCTAGTTGTATGTGCATACAACACAAAAAGCAAGCCCCCCCCCAAAAAAACTGGAAGATTTAGCAGCCTTCCATCTACCAGAGAAAGAAAGCTTGCCGGGGTCGTCGAGGTAAACCGTTATTTAGGAGTTACGAGTTGATGAGTAATAGCGATAAAAGTGATTGCCAAAAGTTCGGTATTTGTAGGCTTTTCGAGTACGGGGTTTTTGAGTCTGAATGTAACCCACCTTGCTATGGGGAAGACGCAAAGGAATTACCAAGACCGACTTTAGATGAAGTTCGACAAGCGAGTAAAGATAACAACTCAAAATAATGGCGATCGCCATTTTGCATTAAAACGCTGAAATCAATAAGGAGTGAGGATTGTAGGAAATTTAAGTAGTTAAAAAAGTTTAGCGATTAAGCACTTAAGGTACATTAAAGGTCAAGTATGGAAGCAATAGACACCAGTACTACGAACGGTAAAGGCACGGGTAACAGTAACAATGCCACCCGCAAAGAGTCCAAACAGAAGCGTTATTTGCCGTCCTTACCTAGCGGGTCAGGGCAAAGTGAGATGTGTAAAGCCGAATACGGCGGATTAGTAGATAAAACTCCAGTCGAGTGGAAGTCACTAAAGAACTACGAGATGTTCTCTCTATCACCCGATGGTTTATTTCCGATGGTTAAAGTATCGCGGTCAAAAGCCGTTAGGCTATCTGACCGGGAAGTAATGATGGTAGGCGGTGGACGCTGCCATCGCATTTTATTGAGCAGCCATTAATTACCAGAAATGGCTCTCAATCCCCATCCAGTACAAACAAGAATACGTACAAATCATATCATGAGTAACCCAAATTTCAATCAAGACTTGTACCATGCTTCAGTCAAAGCGTTGACAGAAAACGGTGTTCCGGAAAATGTAGCCGAACGCGCTTCAAAAGTAGTTGCTAGCGATGACTTTAATTTACCCGACCTAGGTAGAACCGAGGAAGACCGTGAAAATATCGCTGAAGCTATGAAGCACTTCTGGAACTGGAGCCGTGAGAATGGAGCGAAATGATTATGATGCGCTCAAAGTATTCGCCATCGCGATCGCGATTCTCCTCGGTTTCTGGAGCGGCTGGAGTTGTTCCGAACCAAATACTTCTGAACGACTCAGAATTAAGCTCGAAGTCAATTACAGCGAGTAGTTGGATATCCATTTATCTACCCAACTTCAAGCAAATCGGACGGTTTCTGTTATGGGGAACGGGTCGATTATGCTTTAGTGGCACTTTATTTGTGCTTGATGCTAGCAACCAAACGCTGATTACAACTCAAACGGTCATTAAATGGACTCGCCAGTCTGTAACAAACTTGCTGCGGTTGTATGACCAACTTCCCTACATGGGAACGCACAGTAAAAACATTGTTGAAGCTTCTGCTGTTCCGATTCTAGATGAACCAGAAGAAATTATCACCGATATCATTGATGCAATTCAAGATAAGCAGGTGATGATTATCGGCGAGATGGGAACGGGTAAAAGTACCATTGCTCAATACCTTGCTTACACCATAGGCGGCAATGTGAAGGTTTACGAACCGGAGGGAACACCTGATGACTGGCAAGGTTTAGACGTAGTAGGCAAGGGGGAGAATTGGAACGCTATTGAAGCCGGCATGGAATCCGACCTAGAAGATTTATCTAATCGGATTCAAAGAAGAATGAAAGAAGGCAATAGTTTTCTAGAAGGTTCCGAACAAGTAGTGATTTGTGAAGAGTACCCGGAACTTGTAAACAAGGTGTCGTGTAGCGGTGAATGGCTAGACCGTCACGCTAGGAGGGGAAGAAAAGCCAAGCGTTTCACTATTCTCCTGTCTCAATACGACAAGGTAGCAGCGTGGGGACTTGAAGGTAAAAGCGATTTAGCGGAGGCTTTCTTTAAAATTCGACTCGGGAAAAAAGCAATTGCACACGCAAAAAGCTTAAAAAACGACGAACTTGTCAACTGGTTAAAGAAAGACCGCTCGCATTGTTTGATCGACGATAACCCATGTAAGCTTCCATCTTACCGTGAGATGAAGTCTATTATCAGCAGACCATTTACCGACCAAGGGAAACAACCCCAAAACACCTCCGAAAAAATTACAAAACCCGCGCAGCGTAAGGATTTTGAGGAAAATTTTTCAGATTCTGATGCTTTTTTGTGGCGATTAATTCAAAAATTTGGAGCAGAAAAAAGTGATTCAGCGATTGTTACCGAAATTCTTGGCATGACCGGCAAGAAATATGCTGAAGGTGCAGATTTACTTGAACGATTAAGGAGGCATTATGGATGATTTAGAAACTTTGCCAGTCGATCCAGCTTGGAGGTATTACGACTTATGGAAGATGGCTTTTGATGCAAAAGAGAAGATTGAATCAATCATTAAATATATGGCTGTTATCGAAGAGGCAAATGATTTCACTGATGAGCGATTAAGACAAAAATTTTGTGAGTTAGCTGAGTTTTGCGAGCAATGTAGTAACGAAGCTAGTGGAGACGAAGAAATGGTGATTGATGACTTGGATGAAACTGATTAATAAATCGCAGTAGAAATACCGCGTATCAGCAATGATTAAGTAAATACAGGGTGCATCTACCACATAGTTATAACTTACTAAAAAATGAATGAACAATAAACAACCCTCTTATAAAATGCCAGAGAATGACCCGGATTATGTATTGGTTCATAAACGGTCTTTAATAGCAATGTCTCACTGCATGGGATTAGCATTAAAAAGTTATGCAATATGTAGTAGTTGCGATTTAAATGAAGTTACTCAGCAATTAGCACATTATGCAAATACTCATGCTCAAAGTTTAAGTAAAAAAATGTTGATTATGTAATTGAACAGTTAACCAAGTATCCAGGTAATGGCTCAGTCGTAATTGATTTAAAGGATTTATTCAAATGACTAAAAAACATCCTTGCGAGCTACAAATCCAACTAATTGGAACTCCGGATGACATAAGAGTATTTACTAGTTTTCTCGAAGCAATAGAGGGATATGTAAAGTCATATCATGCAAGAGTCGCAGGTAAGTATTATCCCGTTTCCGGTCCATTATATTGCAGAAAATATTGTGAAATTGATTTTAGAAAAGATTCCTTTGAGGAATTTATAAAATACTTACGTTTACCGCCTGATGAGCCGTAAGGCGAAACGCGGGATTATCCCGCGTCGCGGGTTAAGTCTCGTAGCAATTTAGGGTTTTAGCATCGAAGTAAGCTTTTGCTTTTTTTCCTTCGTAAACTCGGTTGCTTTAGGAGTAGTTGTGTTGCTGCACAACTACTTCACCTTAAGAGTGAAGTAAACCCTATACGGGTTTTTGGGAGATTCATAGGCGACCCCATCCAGAAAAATGAATGATATGCCGAGGCTGTTAGGGATTGACATTAGTAAATCCTCAATTTCTGCTTGTTTATTAGTAAGTAAACCAACAGAACCAAGACAATTTTATTACAATTATGATTTTAAAATTTTCAAAGCTGATGCATCTGGAATTAAAGGAGTGCTGGAACTAAACCCAGATGTCGCAATTTTGGAACCAACGGGAACCAATTACTCAAAACTTTGGGTTAACATTCTTGCTCAAAATGGTGTAGAAGTACGCTTTGTAGGACATAAAGAACTTAGAAATTACAGAGCTTATCATTTAGTACTGCCCGATAAGGATGATAACGCTGATGCTCTAGCTTTAGCCTGTTATGGATTTGATTATTCTTCACCAAGTAGATATGTAGCAACGAAAGACGCTACAACCGCTCGTATTCGAGAATTGGTACTAAGATTAAACCATCTTAACCGGATTAAAAATCCTATATCTAACAGGTTACGCCAAGATTTAGCATGGCAGTTTCCTGAAATTGCTCATATTAAATCAAGGCGTGGCATAAAAGGACAAGTACCGCTTCTTTGGGGATGGCTGTGTGGACAAAGAAAATCTAAAAAATACGACCGATTGTATTTAGATTCGGTAGGCTTGGGAATTACAGATACAGTAAAGCTACACGCTGAAAGGCTTTGCAGTATTAGCAATGAAGAATTTGCAATAGAGTGCGAAATTAATAAATTACTTGATAATTCTAAATTTTTACCCTACCGTGAAGCATTCCAAGCGTTCGGCTTTGGTTTGCGTCTTGAAGCAATAATCTTAAGTCAAATTTACCCGTTACAAAAGTTTTTGGGTGAGGACGGTAAACCCATTGTGCAATTTATCAAAAGTAGAAATTCCCCAAAGTCAACCAAGCAAAAACTATCATTGAGAAAATTTCAAAAAATGCTAGGACTTGCACCCAGTAAAGAGTATTCAGGGGATAAACGCTTGATAAAAGTTAGTGGAGGAAATGACCTAACCAGAATTGCAATGTGGCAGTGGGTTTTTACAACCATCGAACCGCGACGAAGCCGACTAAATAATAAAATTGGTGAAAAACTGGGTAAAAAATTAGATGCAGAAAAAGCAGCGGGTCGTCCGGTGCGGCTCGTTCGGAGTCGCGTTGCAGCGGCAGGAGTTAAACTACTTTTCGCTGAACTGGTAAAATATGTAGTTCATAACGGGCTAGAGTGA
This sequence comes from Plectonema cf. radiosum LEGE 06105, assembly GCF_015207665.1. GTDB lineage: Bacteria > Cyanobacteriota > Cyanobacteriia > Cyanobacteriales > Nostocaceae > Rivularia > Rivularia radiosa_A. Next base: position 29,305 of record NZ_JADEWL010000063.1, on the reverse strand, counting down.
AGGAAAAGCCATGAAAGCAGTGATAATGACAGCACCAGGGAAACCGGAAGTTTTACAATTACGGGAAATTCCTAACCCGCTTCCTCCCGCAAATACAGAACTTTTAATACGTTTAAAAGCTGCTGGTGTTAACCCCATCGATACAAAGCTTCGCGATCGCGGCACTTTCTACCCTGATAAAATGCCTGCAATTCTAGGATGTGATGGTGCGGGTGTGGTGGAAGCGGTGGGAACTGCGGTTAAGCGTTTTCGCGCAGGTGATGAAGTATATTTTTGTAATGGGGGGATTGGCGATCGCCAAGGTAATTATGCAGAATTCACAACTGTAGATGAGCGGTTTGTAGCTCCCAAACCCAAATCTGTATCTTTTATCGATGCTGGTGCTGCACCTTTGGTATTGATTACAGCGTGGGAAGCTTTGTACGAACGCGGACGTTTGCAACCGGGTGAAAAGGTATTAATTCATGCTGGTGCGGGTGGTGTGGGACACGTTGCAATTCAACTTGCAAAGCTCAAGGGTGCGGATGTCTGCGCTACGGTAAGTTGTCAGGGAAAAGCTGATTTTGTCAAGTCTCTGGGGGTTGATTATGCGATTAATTACAAAGAAACTGATTTTGTCAAAGCAGCTTTGGATTGGACAAACGGTGAAGGTGTAGATTTAGCTTTTGATACTGTTGGTGGAGAAACTTTTGAGAAAACATTCCCAGCGATACGAATTTACGGTGATATTGTGACAATTTTACAACCAAGCGCCCAAACTAATTGGAAAGTAGCGAGACAGCGCAATCTGAGAATAAGTTTAGAATTGATGTTAACGCCGATGTTGCAAGGAATAGTGGAAGCACAAGTACATCATGGTGAGATTTTAGCAGAATGTGCCGAGTTGATGGATGCAGGTAAGTTGAAAGTTTGTGTGAATCGGACTTTTGGTTTAGAGGAAGTAGGAAAAGCTCATGAGTTGTTAGAAGCGGGTTCGATGGTGGGGAAATTGGTAATTGTTAATAGGTAATAGGTAATAGGTAATTGGTAATTGATTCAAATACCTGGTGAATATTAGTATTTTTTGTAGGGTGTGTTACGGCAACTTAATGGTTGCGGGGAAACAGATATTTTAGTTAATGCCGTAACGCACCATCTTAATTTAACTCAATCAATAACATATTTTAAAAGTGGTATCCTGAAAATGATTAGTCTAATTTTTAACCTGAATACTAAATATCATACTGACATTTTTGGTAAACGGCAATTTTGCTAAAAATTCTTATGATAATTGGTAGTACCTTCATGTCTGACGCTAAATTAACTGTATGACAACGTTCTTTACAGACTTTACTGACATTAGTAGGATTCGTATATCTTCAAAATTAAATCCAAAACAGCGTAGTCAATTGGGACAGTTTTTAACTCCTGCACCAATTGCTCGTTTTATGGCAAAACGATTTAGTAATCTATCTGGTAATGTCAGCCTTTTAGATGCTGGAGCCGGAATTGGAATATTGACTGCTGCTTTTGTAGAAAGACTCTTGGCAAATCCTGGTGAAGTTAACAGTTGTCATATAACAGCATATGAAGTTGAATCAGATTTTATATTACCTTTGAGGCAATGTCTTAGAGAATGTTGTGAAGCTTTAGAAAGTAAAGGAATTAAAGCAGAATATCAAATATATGAAGAAAGCTTTATCAATAGTTATTCCGATCAAAATTTGCCGCTTTTTAATACTGATAACAGTTACACTCATGCAATTTTGAATCCACCCTACAAAAAAATCAATAATCGCTCGGTTGAGAAAAAAATACTTTCAAGCTTGGGAATTGATACTGTAAATCTATATAGCGCATTTGTTTGGCTAACTTTAATGCAGCTTGTTGAAGATGGAGAATTGGTAGCAATTACGCCGAGAAGTTTCTGTAATGGTGCCTATTTTCGTCCTTTTCGTAAAGCTTTTTTACAAAGTATGGAATTAAAAAAAATTCATATTTTTGATAGTCGTTCCGCAGCCTTCTTTGAAGATAAAGTATTACAAGAAAATATAGTTTTTCATGCAATAAAAACAAAAAATAAGCCTTATTATGTAGATATTAGTAGTAATTATGAAACAAATTTAGATGAATTTCAAGAATTAAGATATGTTCCTTATGCTGAAGTAGTTCAAGAAAATGACTCTGAGAGTTTTATTCATATTGTGACAAACTCTCTTGAAGATTATTTGAGAATACAAATGCAAAAGTTTTCATCTACTTTGGATGAAATAGGTTTAGAGGTTTCAACTGGACCAGTTGTCGATTTTCGACTAAAATCGGCTTTGAGAAGTTGCTTGGATAAGCAAAGTGTTCCACTACTTTACCCAGAAGCTATCAAGGCAGGAAAAGTTTTATTTCCACCTCATAATCCTCGAAAAGCAATTGCAATTCAACAAAATCAAGACACAGAAAAATGGCTAATTCCTAACGGTTGCTACGTTTTGACAAAGCGTTTTTCTGCTAAGGAAGAAAAGCGTCGTGTTGTTGCTGCTGTGTGTTCTCCTTTTGATTCACCATTATTGGGTATAGAGAATCATCTTAATTACTACCATGCTAAAGGTAAAGGAATCAACCTTGACCTTGCACAAGGTTTAGCAGCATTTCTCAATTCAACTTTATTTGATAGTTATTTTCGGCAGTTTAGCGGACACACACAAGTCAACGCTACAGATTTGCGTAGAATTAAGTACCCTTGCAAAGATGATTTAATCTTATTAGGAAGACAAGTTAGTGATTCTCGATTTGAACCTGAAGAACTTGATAATGTTGTACATAAAACTTTGTCAATTATGAGTGAAGCAATAAATGCTGTTGAGGCTAGTAAACGAATCTCAGAAGCGCTTGCAATTCTCAAAGATATTTCTGCCCCAAAAAAGCAACAAAATGAACGTTCAGCACTTTGTTTACTAGCATTGGCAGATATTAAACCTGAAACACCTTGGAATCAAGCAACAGCACCAAGACGCGGAATTACAGAAATGATGGATTGGTTTCGCGAACACTACGGTAAACACTACGCTCCAAATACACGCGAAACAGTTCGACGACAAACAATGCACCAGTTTGTGCAGATGGGAATAGTTGTGGAAAATCCTGATCGATTAGATCGACCAATTAACAGCCCAAAATGGTGTTATCAACTTCATCAACAAGCTGTATCACTTCTTAAATCCTATGGTTCCGAGCAGTACCAAGAAGCCCGTAAAAATTATGCTATTTCAATCACAAATTTATTACAGGATAGGAATCGTAACATACCGATGATTCCCATAATTTTACCTGACGGTCAAGCCATTGAACTATCACCAGGTGGACAAAATATTCTCATAAAAGAGATTTTGGAAAACTTCTGTCCCAGATTTACACCTGGAGGTTCGGTTCTCTATGTGGGTGATGCTGGGGATAAATTTATCGTTAACGAAACTCCGAAATTCCTAGAGATGGGGATTGAATTAGATCCTCACGGTAAAATGCCAGATGTGGTAATTTACTATGAACGAGAAGACTGGCTTGTGCTGATAGAAGCTGTTACTAGTCATGGTCCGGTTAACTTAAAACGTCGTAATGAATTAAAGCAACTCTTTGAATCTAGTCGTAAAGGATTAGTTTTTGTTACTGCTTTTCTGAATCGTAAAGAAATGATTGGGCATCTTGCTGAAATTGCTTGGGAAACAGAAGTTTGGGTAGCAAATCAACCAGAACACATGATTCATTTCAACGGTGAGAAATTTCTTGGTCCTTATTAAAAAGCAATCAGAAGTCGGGTTTTTACAATGATTTTGTTTGATCACAGGTATTTAAGAGGATGTTTGAAAAGTCTAAATTAATACCATACCCGGCGAATAAATTCGCTACTACACAAGCAAAGTCCGCCTTCGCGGACTAACACCCACGCAGGTGGGTTTTGTTCGTGTAGCTGCGTTAGCTCAGCGTGTCCGCAGGACATATTTATTCGCCCAAACTTTTCAAACTTCTCACCCCCACAATATAATAAATATTCAAGTGGAGGAATAAAGCTTGAAACTGATTTTAGTCGCACCAAATTCATTATTAACTGAAGCTTTTCAACAACATTTCAATTATTTGCCTAATGTGGAAATCGTTAACAACTACTTTGAGTGGCTACCTGTTTTCGATTGTTTGGTTAGTCCTGCTAATTCTTTTGGGATAATGGATGGTGGTATGGATGCTGCCATTATCAAATTTTTCGGTAGTAAGTTACAGGATAAAGTACAGCAGGGCATCCTCTCAGATTATTTAGGGGAACAACCTGTAGGAACATCAATGATTGTGGAAACGGGTAATCTCAAACATCCGTTTCTTGCACATACACCGACAATGCGAGTTCCTATGTCTATCGCGGGGACGGATGTTCCTTATGTGGCGATGTGGGCTATGCTATTAGCGGTACGTCGTCATAATCAATTGTCTGATCATCAAATTAATACTGTTGCTTGTCCCGGTTTGGGTACGGGAATCGGAAAAGTTCCTTATCATCAAGCAGCCAGACAAATGGCGTTAGCTTACGATAATTTTCTTCATCCACCTAAACATCTTAATTGTTTTGTTGCAGCTTCCAGACAACTTTTGATTTGGGAAGATGGTAATTTGTCGAGATAGTCAAAAATTGAGTTAAAAACTTTTTATTGACCTGATACAGCGCGAATTGGTTGTACGCTCAAACGATAGCCAAGATTATGAAGAACAAGGCTGATAGTTCGCAGTTCAGGATTTCCTTCTGCTGACAAAGCTCGATAGAGGTTTTGACGGTTCAAACCTGTTTTTTCTGCAAAGTGAGTCATCCCAAACCGTGCCTCCACCACATTCCGCAGTGCTTCCAGAAAAAACCCTAACTCGCCATCTTGTTCATATTCTTCAAGGGCAACGTCCAAGTACGCTTTCGCCATTTCCGGGTTCTGTAGCTGCTCTAACACTACCTCGTCATGATTTCTAAGTTTCTTGCTCATCCTGTTCCTCCTGGTAAGCCTGCCAATATTTTTTAGCTTTTTGTATATCTCTATCCTGGGTATCCTTATCCCCGCCACACAAGAGAATTACCAGATCATCTTCGGCTTCTCCAATATAAACGCGGTAGCCACTACCGAAGAAAAATCTCAGTTCTAGCACACCGTCACCAACAGACTTCCAATCTCCATAGTTACCCTGTTTGAGACGCTCCACCCGTCGGATTATCCTAGCACGGATTGTATAGTCCTTCAGATTTTCCAACCATTCCGTATAGGGTTCTTTACCGTCTTGTAAAGTATAAACTTTCAGGGCTTTTGGACAATTCATATCAGCTAGGATGCTTTGCAGCGATTTGCGTGCGTGCTGCACAATAAAAATGGCATAAAATAAAACAAAATTACTATATGCGACGCAACAAAGTGCGTAAGTTTTATCAGCAATATCTTACCTTAATGTATCTTAAAAGCGACAAACAGTCAAGGTTGGTACCTGGGCAACTCAACCTCACTCGCTCGAACATCGCCAAAGCTCTTTATAATTCACTTTCTGTGGGGATTAATCGCTTATTGCCCAATCCCCCATATTCTATCCTCAAAATTATTTCCATCTGCACGCTATTTTTATTTTTATCGATTCAACCAGTTTGGGCAGCAGAACCTCAACTTCAACGTACTGTTTTAACTTTGGAATTATTACAAGAAAAAATTAATTCTCCTATGGTAAATCAAGGTAGTTTTACGGTAGATTTACGAGAAATGAAAATAGATTTACAACCGCAAAATAAAGAGTTACACGATAACTTTTATAAGTTATTGCAAGATTTTTTACAAAAAACTGGTACAAAACCTGTAGGATTAGATTTAAGTAATTCAATAATTGAAGGCGATTTTATTGGTAGCGATTTGGGTTTAAGAACTCCTTTATATGCTCAAGCTATTGCCCCAATTTTTACGGAAACCGAACAGAATCAACTTGAACAACTGCGGGAAGTTTGTTTGCAGTCACTAGCTTATTCTGTTCCCAATTCTAAGGATTGTCGTTCACTTTTAGGGAAAGATTCGACGACTTCGGCACAAATTTCGGTGTTTCGCGGTTCGTTGATTTTTAACCAAACTGTGTTTAAAGGTAAGGTGGAATTTAATAATACGTTTTTTCTGCAACCTGTGGAAGTTTCAGGAGCTATTTTTAATGAAGCTACAAATTTTAGGCAATCAAGATTTGGCCGTCGAGTCAGTTTTATAAATGCAAATTTTTGCAGTGAAGTTGATTTTCAGGGAAGTGTTTTTTTTCACAAAGCTAATTTCAAGAAAGCTGATTTTGCTAAAAATGCTGAGTTTAAAAATACAACTTTTGAAGATTCTGCCAATTTTAGTAATACTAGTTTTCAACAGTTAGCTAACTTTAGTCGCGCTCGTTGGGAGGGTACAACTAATTTTTATCAAGCAGGTTTTCTAGAAGAAACTCAATTTACCAAAGGGAATTTTCAAGGGTTTTTATTTCTGCAAGAAACTAGATTTTTAAAATCTGTCATCTTTCGAGAAACGCAATTTAATTTACCTGTAAATATGCGCGGTGCTAGTATTCTTAGTCAAGGTGATTTTAGCGATGCTGTTTTTGCTCAAGGTGCTTATCTGAATGTACCAAGTTTGATTTTCAATGCTGATAAAGCCAAAATTTTAGGTAATCCCGGTGAAATTGGTGTGATGTTGCGGATACCTCAATTATCGGGAAATCAAAATGTATTGCGTAATTTAATCCAAAATTTTCGCCAATTGCAGCAAATTGCGGATGCTAATAAGTTGGAGTATGCTAAACAGCGTCTGCATTTAAAGTCTTTAACTCGCCGTTTGGTTGATGCAAATATCAATGATGCCCCCCAACAACGTTTAATAAATTTAGGATTTTCCCCAACTCAAGTAGAAGCAATTATCAAACGTCGTCAAACCCAAGCGTTTCAAATTAAAAGCGAATTACTCACATTAGCTGATATTGACGAAGAAACATTTACACAACTTTCTTCCCGGTTTGTAGTTGGCGAAACTCTTACCCCAATTAAATGGTTGCTGCAAATATGGAAATGGTTGGTGTTAAGTTTACTACTATTACTTTCGGGATATGGTACGAACTTTTACTTGGTTTTTGGTGTGGGAATAATTGCGATCGCGTTTTTTAGTTTATTATTTTGGTTAGTCGATCGATTCCGTCGCTTACATCCAAATAAAATCATTCCTACGGCTTACGAAACTAGTTGGATGTTAGGAAGTTTTGGTATTAGTACGCTATTTGGTTTAATCGCTATTTTTCGGAATACAGCGCAACCGTGGTTAGCTTTGATTTGTATAGGGGTTATTATTGTCCCTTTACCGACGTTTCTTTTATTCCAACTTTACCAAAAAGGGCGCTATCACGATTTAATGGAAACATCTTATTTTACAGAGGATGGTACTTTCCGACAATTACGGTTGTTAATTGGACGTTTACCTGTGATACCGAGGTATCCATTATTTCGCGAACGTTATTTACCTTTATTGTGGAATCGTCGCTGGAATTGGCTAAATTATTACGATTTTAGTTTAAATAACCTTTTAAAATTAGGCTTTAACGACGTTCGTTTACGAGATGAACATCTTCCCGGAATTATCAGTACTTTGGCTTGGTACCAGTGGAGTTTGGGTATACTTTATATTACTTTAGTGTTGTGGACGCTTTCACGCACGATTCCCGGATTGAATTTATTGATTTATTTGAAATAGGGAATTGGTAATGGGTAATGGGTAATGGGTAATGCGTTAATTAATAACTCTTAACTTCTAACTCCTAACTCCTAACTCCTAACTCCTAACTCATAACCTCAGAGCTTCCACTGTAGTAACTTTTTCTTCAGGATATTCCTCTTTATAATAGTAATTCATATGACGTTCGTTTTTCTGGACAACTCCGTTAACTACCTGTCCTAAAACATTTTGACCAGATTTTTCGAGCATTTCACAAGCAAAGGCTGCGTTGACAGAATCAACAACTCCCGGACGTACTACTAATAACACACCGTCAGCCATTTGACCTAAAGTTGCTGCATCTGCGGCAAGATTTAATGAAGGTGCATCAATAATTACATAGTCATAGTATGACCTAAAACTATCAATTAATGAAGCCATCCGCTTGGAGTCGAGTAAGGATGCTGGGGAAGGAGGTACAGCACCGCAAGTAAGTACGTCTAAGTTATCCATTCCTTTCTTGATGGCTCTCATTACCTCAATTTGTCCGACTATGACGTTACTCAAGCCTTCTGAGTTGGGTAGTTCCCAAATATGATGTTGGCATGGACGATGCAAATCTCCATCGATTAGCAATACTCTACGCTCCATTTGTGCCATGGAAGTCGCTAAGTTGGCGGCTACCGTAGATTTACCTTCTTGAGGTACGGAACTAGTCACAACTATCACTTTCAATTCTTTGTCCGCACTCATGAATTTTAAGTTTGCTCTGAGCATCCGGAAGGCTTCGCTGATGGGGGAACGAGGAGCATCCCGCACCATTAAGGTAGGATATGCAGCTTCTACTTCCTGCTTGCTGAGAATAGATTTTTTCGGCTTGCTAAAGTCGGGAATGACTCCTAATAAAGTTAATCCGGTTAATTCTTTGGCTTCTTCTATAGTTTTGATCGATTTATCTTGGGATTCCAAAAGATACATCGTTGCTAAGGAAACTAACATTCCTAATAAGCTGGCTGATAGATAATTAAGTAGTGGAGAAGAAACTGGTTCTTGAGGAACTAAAGCTTCAGAAACTTCACTAGCGTTACCAATATTTTGATTTTCTGCAATGCGGGCTTCTTGTAATTTTTTCAATAACAGCGAATAAGTTGATTGTGCGGCTTCTATTTTGCGTTCCAACTGACGCTGTTGTTGCTCTAATTTTGGCAGATTTTCTAATCTTTGTTTGTAAGATGTTTGTAATTCTGATAAAACTGCAAGTTGATTGTTTAATCCCAAAGAAGTGGATTCTAAATTGACCAATTCTGATGCTAACTGTTGTTTTAAGTCTCCTACTTGTAATCTTCCATCTATTCCATCTATATTTTGTCCGTTGGTTCCTACAGTTTGACGAATTCTATTTTGTAACAACCTTTTCAAGGCATTAAATTTATTTTCTAAAGCAATGATTTCTGGATGAGTATCTGTCAAAACTGTACGTCTTGATGCCAATTGGGACTCTACTTGCTGCACTTCTTTAAGAATATCTTGCACTCCACCAGCCTGATTCAAAGAAGTAATATCCAGTGCTTGTTGGGGGTTTGCATTTAGCTGTTGGCGAATTTGTTGACTACGAGCGCTAATATCGGCTAATTTAGTCTTGATATCACCTATTTGACTTTGTAAGTTTCTGAGTGATTCTATGGATTTACTTGCTTCTTCCTGCAAGGCAAATACGTTATTTTTTTCTCGAAAATTTGCTAGCTCGGCTTCTGCTTTGCTTACAATTGCTTCTGCTTTGGGAAGCTGCTGTTCGATAAATTCCCTTGCCGCTTTGGCAGCTTTTCTGCGCGAAGATACGTTATGTTCTAAATAAGCTGACATTAAGGTATTCACAACTCTTGCAGCTTTTTGAGGTTCAGAATCTTTGTAGCTAACTTGTAAAACATCCGTTTTTTTGATGTCGCTTACAGTTAAATTTTTGAGAAAGTCTTCATATTTTAAAAGGTTTCCATTATTATCTTGAAGTTTGAGTCGTTTGATAGTCTTCTGCACAACTGGAACTGAACGGATTATTTCAGCTTCTGTCTGCAATGGACTTGATGTGGTATCTTGCCCTACAGACTCTAATTTACTAATTTCAGTTCCTAATCCCGTTAAGGAAGAAGTCACATCTGTTCTTTGAAATAGTAATTTTCCTTCTGCAATATAAGTAGGCTTTTTTAAAGAGGAAGATAATAACGAAAGCAGAAAAACCGGAAAAAATACTGCTAACCCTGGTACCCAGCGACGTTTCAGAACTTGCCAATACTTTTCGAGCGATAAACTAGATTCTTGAGATTCCATAAATATAAATATAAATATATTTTTAGTTTTTAGTTTTTAGTTTTTACCGACCGATTAGTTAGGATGCATCTGCTATAACTCAGATACGCTTAAATCAAAAAAAGTATTATTCTTTGGCTATAAAAATATGATATATGATATGGGTGATAGATAGGTAAAATCATTTTTGTACCATCAATAAGTTACTCTGAGATTTTTTATTCCCTTCATATACTCCCTTGATACCTTGGATAACTCGCTCTAAGTCTTCGTCTGTAAGGTTAGAACCAGAAGGTAAACAAAGACCATGTGCAAATAAATCGGATGCTACTTCACCACCAATACTTTCACATTCAACAAATACTGGCTGCAAATGCAGTGGTTTCCATACGGGACGAGATTCTATTTGCAATTCGTTAAGTGCAAGACGCAGTTGTTCTCTATTGACACCAAATAAATCGGGGTTTATCGTCAAGCAAGTAAGCCAACGAGTCGCTTTTCCATAATCTGCTTCCGGCATAAATTCGATTCCGGGAAGATTACCCAGAGCTTGGTAGTAAATTTCAAAATTCCGTCTTCTTGCAGCGACTCTTTCTGATAATACACGCAATTGACCGCGACCAATCCCGGCTAAAACGTTACTGAGTCGATAGTTGTAGCCAATTTGAGAATGTTGGTAATGGGGTGCTAAATCGCGAGCTTGGGTAGCCAAAAACTTGGCTTTCGCGACTATTTCTGAGTCGTCGGAAACTAACATTCCCCCACCAGAAGTGGTAATAATCTTGTTACCGTTGAATGAATAAATGCCAATTTTACCAAAGGTTCCTGGGGTTCTACCTTTATATGTTGCTCCTAAAGCTTCCGCAGCGTCTTCGATTAACCCTACTTCATAACGATCGCAAATTTCTTTAATTGGATCAATATCTGCGCTTTGTCCGTATAAATGTACTAACAGTACGGCTTTGGGCAATTTCCCGATACTGGCACGTTTTTCTAATGCTGTCTTTAACAAGTCGGGGTTCATATTCCAGCAAGCGCGATCGCTATCAATGAAAACTGGTTTCGCACCCAAATACCGAATCGGATTAGCACTAGCGGCAAAAGTCAAAGTCGAGCAAAATACTTCGTCTCCTGCTTCCACACCCATGAGTATCAGCGCTAAATGAATCGCTGCTGTCCCCGAACTTACCGCAGCTGCGTGAGTAGCACCTGTTACATGACAAAATTCTTGCTCGAAAGCTTCTATATGAGGTCCCACTGGAGCAATCCAATTAGTGTCAAAAGCTTCTTTAATAAATGCTAATTCTTCATTCCCCATATGTGGAGTTGAAAGCAAAATAGGTTTAGACATAAACATAAATAATTAATAATTAATAATTTTTTGTGGGTGAGTAATTATGATTATCTGAGAAGATAGTTATCAGATTCACAAAGTTGCTTTAAGAGAAGGTAATAACCCTAGGTAAATTAGTTGGAATGACTATATTTTAAGGTAAAAGTCATTCCTGTATTCATAAAGATTTTGTATTCATTTATGTAACTTTGAAATCAAGGGATACAAACCCCTAAATTTATTCGTGGTAATTTATTTTTACCTCTTACCTCTTACCTTTAACCTTTAACCTTTAACCTCATTTGTAGGTTATTTCATTCTTGGTTGGGGTGAACAATAAGCAGGGAAAAAGTTGGTTTCTAGTAAATTTTCTACAGGAATATTCAAATATTTTGCTTTCATTTCCACAAGATAGCGATATTTTTCCTCATCGACGATCATTCTCAGGGTATAGAAAGAATGTCTAAGCTTAGAAAACCCAGCTTTAAAGTTATAAACCGCGTCTTTAGATGCACCAACTCCACCACCTAAATGCAGGAATTGATTACCGCGCTGATGAGCCCAATAACGAGCATAATCTGTTTCTAAACTACTCGGAGATAACTCGACAAATTTATCTTTGGTTCCACCTAATGTACTTTGAACAATACCACAAACTTCCGTATATAATCCTGCACAAGCGACTTGATTTTCATATTCAACAATACAAAGATGTAGTTTATCGCCTAAAACTTTCCACATTTCTTCATAATATGTTAAATCAAAAGAGTAATATCTTTCTGCTGCTTCTACTCTTCCCATAGTTTGTTGATAGATAGCAGTAAACTCTTCTAAATATTCTTCAATAGGAACAAATTTCGCTTCCATTCCCAAGCGTTTGCACTTGTTTATCGTGCTTTTATGTCCTTTTCTTGTATGTGACCATAGTTGAGATTCGGGAATTCTCAAATCAACAGAAACAGTTTCTCCGTTTTCTGTAAATAATCCCGGTTCAAAAATTTCGCTAAAGTTTTCATTGAGTATAGGATGCATTCTAAAAAAGGCAGAACACACATCTTTTTCCCCTAAAACCTGTTTAAATTCAGCCATTGCCGCATCAGGAAATCCCTCGGTATTCGCTGCGGCTTCACTCAATAAAATTCCTGGATAACCGTAGGGAGATTTAATATCAAATATTTCTTCTGTAATCAATTCCGAGGGGATTATATTATCGCATTTTGATATTAAATAAGGTGCGAAAAATATCTTGTCTCCATCACTAATTACAACAGCTTCCGGTATTTGTTTTGTGCGACTTGATTCTAAGGAAATATACTGTGGTAATTGATAAACATCATGATTTATTTTATCTAATGTTTCCATCCACAAAGAATTTGATAAATCGATAATTTGCGTCTTCATTACTATCTCTCAAGGTGATGTTTTTATGAATTGAGAATGAGCCAAAAATAACGAATTAACAATCTTTAACCTCTAACCTCTAACCTCTAACCTTTAACCTTTAACCTCTAACCTTTAACCTCTAACCTCTAACCTTTGACCTTTTATTCAGACCATAAAGTCGGAAATATCTCCGTATCAGTATAATCTGGATGCCCATTGGGTAATTTACGGCACATATTATCAAGGAAGTGATGAATCTGTTTGCCTTGATTATGGTAAACTTGATAACGGTTATCGTAGTCTTGCAAATACAAAGCAAACGCTAAACGAACTTGATCGCTGTAGTTGGGATAGCTACCGTGAATAGTCAAACAATGGTGAAAGCTAACCTGACCTTTCTCTAAAATTATCGGCACTTCAACAACTTTCTTCCCCTCTTCAAAAAAGGTCTTTTCGATCTCTTGCAAATTTTGGTTATTGAAGGTACGCATATGTTCGTTACCTTTCCATTTATGACTACCATCTATAACTACTAATGGCGCTCTTTTTTGATCGACATCATGGAAAGGAATCCAAGCGGAAAGCATTTTCTGAGAACTACATACGGATGAATAAGAGTAATCTGTATGCCATCCGACTACACCACTTTTAGTATTATTATCTATAGGAGCCTTATAAACCAAAGTGTCTTCAAATAGCCTTACTCCTTTACTTCTAGCTAATTTTGCCGCTATCGCTCCAATAATCGGTTGAAGTACTAATTTACGCAGTTCTTTCTTGCGATAAGAAACGTGTTGGTTGTTTCTCACAGCATCCCCGTCTCCCGGTTTCCAATCGCTGTATCCGGTGGTGTAGGGAATCGTCGCATCTGTTTCCCCACGATAGAACTGTTCAGCCCCTAAAAATGCTTCATCAAGAACCCACTCAGGAAGGATTTTTTTGGATATAAACCAACCGTGTTCTTCGTAAAAAGCAATGTCTTCTTCTGTTGGTAATAATTTTAGTTGCTCTGGGGATAATCCTTTAATTAAAGTTTCCATATTTGTGCTAATTTTTAATTAGTAATTAAACTCCTTTAATTATTCATTTTATAATTTATCGAGAATTTGCGTAGATATAACTCTTAACATTCGTTACAGTAAAGAACTCTTTGATAATAGCCACAACGCGACTAACATCATCTAAGGAATAACGTTGGTCTGTAGCTATGGTCAAAATTCTATTTGATAAATCCATGGCTTCCAAATCCTTTGATGTCATTCCGTTATATGGTTGCAGCCAATGAATTGCCGGAAAAATATTCTTCCCGATCAAATATTTACGTAAAGAGTCTCTAATTTGTTGGTTTCGACAAACTATAATGCTGTTAAATGGCACAGTTCCATGACTCCAGGAGCTAAAAAGAGGCTGCCAATCTTGATTTTTCTCGGCTAAAGTTAAATTTAAAAAATGCCTGATGTTCGCTTCTCGTTTCTGTCTAAACCTTTTGACATCCAAGCTGCTCAAAACATTTGCCGAAAAAGCTGAAATCCGATCGCAATTTATATCGCTAAGACTATCTTGACTCTCAATTTCAAGCTGTCGATAAGTATCTTTAGCAACATTACCACCGTTGAGATAAGCTCGCTTCAACAGCATAGCGCTCAATCGTTTATAAGCTCCATCACTCCCTGATTCTAAGGCTTTCGGCAACGGTCGATTTTTCCCAGACCAAATCATCGCTCCATCGGGAATTGGTAAAGTTTTACGCAGGGAAGCCATTGCGTAATCAGCTTGGCTCTGTAATGCCCAATCAGAAAAAGGGTCGTGAGTATGGTCTTCAATTAAAATTACACCATCGTGGTTGTGATGCCAATCCTGCCAAACTTCTCTAGGCTTAATACCAAATAAGTTTACCGCTAGTACTAAATCGCCGCAAGCAGCATCAAGAGAATTAAAATCCGGATATTTCTGGTTGGGTAAATCCCGGTACCAGCAAATATCAAAAGCCTTACTCAGTTTTTCCGCTGCTTCCATACAGAAGAATGATGGTAGATGCAACCTCAATTTTTGATTGCTCTTCTTCCATAGAATTCTTTCTAAACCAAATAAGCTCGCACACCCAGTAGAGAATAATTCGTAATCCGATGGTAATTCAACTGTTTGTCCTAGTGGACTAATAAAATCATTAGACCAATCGAACTCGGAGCCTATCTCCCATGGTTGTTTCATTTGCTGTTACCTCGTTGCTAGACTAAATAAATTAACCTTTAGCGTTGCTACCCATAAACTCTTCACCAGTCGCATAACCAGGCTGGCTGATTTCTTCTTTCCGCAATACTTTCACCACTGTCATCAAGATAATTTTTAAGTCCAGTAATAGACTCCAATTGTCTACATACCAGACATCTAATCGGAATTTCTTTTCCCAATCTCCATCCAACAATCTACGTCCGTTAACTTGAGCCCATCCGGTAATACCCGGTTTAACTTGATGACGACGCGCTTGTTCAGGAGTATAACGGTCTAAATACCTCACCAACAAAGGTCGAGGCCCCACAATACTCATGTCACCCTTGACAACATTCCACAGTTGTGGAAGTTCGTCTAAACTACTTTCTCGCAAAAACTCACCAAATCCTGTCAGACGCAATTCATCATCTAAAAGATTGCCCTTAGCATCCCGCTCGTTCGTCATCGTGCGAAATTTGTAAAACTGAAAAATCTGATTATCCTTACCCGGACGAGGCTGGCTGAATATTATCGGACTACCCATCCGCAAGTAAATCGCGATCGCAACTATTAATATCAGAGGAGAAAACACCAATAAGGCGATCGCCGCAACAACTCGATCTAAGGCAGATTTAATGATGCGACTGCCTTTACTTTTATACTCACTCCGTAATTCTTGTGCAATCATAAATACATCCCTTATTTTTATAATTCAAAAAATTGCCAACTATTAACTGCTTAGAGTTTATTTCTAAGCATTCAAAAGCAATGCAAGTATCTATTTCTACTCAACTAAAAAAATTAAGCGGAAGTCAAAGGAAACAAGCACTAAAAATTGACGAAAGCATTTAATTCATGTCAACTTTCAATTTGAAACTTGTATGATTTTTGACTTTGATGCCGCTATTAACTAGCTATGAATGATTGTGTAATTAGAACTGAAAAATAAATCTTCAATCCATAATAAACATAACCATAATTAGTTAAATTTTGTTGCCAATTTGGCAGTAATTTTCTCTCGTCAGATTTATTATTATCGACTTTGTGTTGAGAACTGCTTAATTTGCGGGGATTTTAGCGATAAAGCTGCGGAATATAAAGTTTCGTGAAGTTTGATAATGTGACGTAGGTCATAGTTGATGATT
The DNA here is from genome assembly GCF_015207665.1 of Plectonema cf. radiosum LEGE 06105. Classification (GTDB taxonomy): domain Bacteria; phylum Cyanobacteriota; class Cyanobacteriia; order Cyanobacteriales; family Nostocaceae; genus Rivularia; species Rivularia radiosa_A. The sequence continues at coordinate 13,226 of NZ_JADEWL010000063.1, read as the reverse complement.
CGCTCTTGACCTCGTTTTCCAATCTGTTGAGCTTCCTGTGGATTGTCCATAACCCAAGCAATTTTAGCGGCGAGTTTTTCTGCATCTCCAACTGGGAAAAGAATCCCACTATTGCGAGCAAGTAAATCTTGAATTCCTCTAATATCGGTGCCAATTACAGGAATTCCCAAACTCATAGACTCCATAATACTTCTTGGTAGACCTTCTCTTTCGGAAGCTAGAACGGTTGCGACAGAAGCACGCATCCAAGTGGTAATATCGCGTCGGAAACCTAAAAAGCGGATTTGGTCTTGCACTTTCATTTGGTGAGCAAGCTGTTTTAAATCCTCAAGTAGGGGTCCTTCTCCTGCAAAAGCCACGCATATATTGCGTCTGTTTAAATGGGCTACAGCTCTTATAATGTCTCGATGACGCTTACCAGGATTCAACTCAGCTACCGAAAGGAATAGTGGGATATCTGGCTCCAAACCTAGTTCCTGACGCACCCGTTGGATATCAGTTTCTTGTATTTTCTCAGGACTATAGTAATTTAAATCTACGCCAATTCCGGGCATATAGTGGATACCAAAAGAGGAAACCAAGTTATGACGTATTGCTGCTTTTTGATCTTCGGTGTTGATTACCACTATTTCATCAGTCCAAGTACCAGCTATTTTCTCTAGAGCAACAAAAACAGCATTTTTTAATCGCTTACCTCCTGGATGAAAGTGGAAGCCATGAGCCGTATATATTACTTTAGTTCCTAAACGTTTTCTCAAATTTCTCAACGCATATCGAGTTACAAAAGCTGCAACCGGGGTATGTACATGAACTATGTCATATTTCTCTTGTGCTACTATTTTACGGATAGTTGATGGAGTCACCAATAAGTTGCGGGGGTCTAAAGGATTTCGCGACCATTCCACATCCCAAACACGGTCAAAGTTTTCTATGCATTGAGCATTTGCACAAACTCCACAAGCCATAGCATCGATTTGCCAGCCTTGACTGCGAAAATGCTTAGCAAAAGGAAGTAAAAAAGTAGTTAGAGTCTCTGGAATGGTAGTAACGATTAAAACTTTATTCACACTTATTTCCTCAAAAATATATTTTCTTTTATCTGCAATAGCTCTGTTAAACCTTGACGAATACTCACTTTTGGCGACCATCCCAAAGCTTTCAATGCTGTGTTATCCGCGACACTATGGCGAATATCTCCGGGACGACATAGCTGATGGATAGGTTGTAATCGTTGTTCGGTTAAATCATTGAGTAAATTAGAAATTTCTAGTAGAGATGTAGCTATTCCCCGTCCAACATTGAAACTTTTACCTTGTGCTTCGGGATGTTCCATTGCAATCAAATTAGCCTCAACCACATCATGAACATGAATGAAATCACGGCTTTGTAAACCATTCCCGTATATCGTCGGAGCGAGTCCTTGACCAATGCGATCGCAAAAGATAGAAATGACTCCAGAATAGGGACTAGATGGGTCTTGACGCAAACCGAAAACATTAAAATATCGCAGACTCACAAATTCTAATCCCAAAGTGCGAGCATAAAAATGCCCCATAAGTTCGGAAGCAAGTTTATCTATTCCATAGGGAGTGATGGGTATCACGGGCATGGATTCGCTTTTAGGAAGAGTTGGTTCATCACCGTACACCGCAGCACTACCCGCAAAAACAACGCGACGAACTTGATACTTGTGTGCTGTATGTAATACATTCAAAGTTCCCCCATAGTTTACCCCTGCGGTTGCGATGGGGTCTTCTATAGATTTGGGAACGCTAGCGATTGCAGCTTCATGAAATACATAATCGCATCCTTCCATAGCTGCTTCAACCATTGACAATTCACTAACATCGCCCACTAATAATTCCACATCATGGGGAGAAACCGCAGCAATGTTTTCAATTTTACCAGTTGATAAATTGTCAAGAATGCGAACTTTGTGACCTTTTTTAACTAAGGCTTCTACTAAGTGGGAGCCAATAAATCCGCATCCACCAGTTACTAAGAAAGTTTTACTCATGATGATATAGTGATGTTTTTTACTTTCAATTCTTCGACTAAAATATCTTTGTATAAGGCTTCGTATTGAGCAACAACCGATTGTAAAGAAAAATCATCAACGATTCTTTTCCGGGCTGCTGTTCCCAATGCAATTCTGTCGGAAGCATCCAAAAAGATTAATTCTTGCCAAGCATTAGCTAAGGCTTGAGAGTCACAAGGAGGTACAATTTTTCCTGTGTTTCCTACTATTAAACCCGAATCGCCCACATCTGTAACTACACAGGGTACCCCACAAGACATTGCTTCTCCTATGACTAAAGGAAAAGCTTCACCGTAAGCGGAAGACAAACTGACAATATCTAAACCCGCTATAATTCGATTAATATCATGACGTTCTCCAAGCAAATGGACTTGAGAACTGATATTTAATTCTTGGATTAATTGAGAAATAAAAGTGTTTTGTTCATTCACATCCGTACCAGCTAAAACGAAATTAACTTCGGAATAATTTTTCGCTATTAATGCAGCAGCGTTGAGAAAATTGCCATGGTCTTTCATCGGATGATAGCGAGAAATTAACCCAATCAATATTGAAGAATCTTCAACACCCAGTTCGCGTCTAAAATCTTTTCTGGCTAGTGGTGACGGATGAAATTTAGAAGTGTCAAAACCGTTAGGAATTACACAACTATTATTTGAATTATATCCTAATATTTCATGTTGTTTTTGACTATTTTGAGAGACAAAAACAACTTTGTGATTGAAGTGAGATATGCTAGCACCAATTTTAATTGTAGCTCTGGTCATTGTTTTTTCAGAGCTTAAGGAAGCAATCGAATGATGAATGCTCCAAAAAACTGGGATTTTACCCCAAGAAAAAATACTTGCTAATTGTGCTGCAAAATTGCCGTGATACATCCAACCTTGAATGATGTCGGGTTTAAGCTGATTTATAGTCCTAATTAATTGCCATACAGCAGCAGGTGTTGGTTTTCCTTGTTTCATTCCAATTGTATGGACGGGTATTTCTAAAGCTTCTATTTTTTCACCCCAAATACCTTTATCCATTAAAGAAACAACGACTGGGCTAAATAGCTTGCGATTAATTCTTGATAGTAGATGATACAGCATTATTTCCGCACCACCTGTATCAAGGTCAGTAGTAATAAATATAATTTTCATAAATTAGGAACTCCTAAAGTTTAATTTGGGTAAACTACTTGATTTGGATGAAACAGCTAACAAAGCAAACATCATCAATATTTCGCGGTCTTCTAAGACTGTATTGCTAAAAAGTGACCAAATTAAAATAAAGCTACCAAAAAATAAACTGAGATTCTTCGCTTCTCCAGTAGCATTTTTAGTGATTACTAAAACAAGTAAAGGTAAAATAGTTGCTCCGAGAAATCCATGTTCAATCATAAGAGTAAGATATACATTATGTGGCAAAATTTTTCCCCATTCGCGAATATAACCAATCCCATGACCGAGAAATGGTTTTTCAAAAAAACTTCTCCAAGCAACACTTGCAATGTCGGAACGTGAACTACCATCATCTGCTTCCCGTGCATCAGGGTCGGCAAAATTTGTTATTGCTTCTATTCTTTTTTCAATACTGTGATTTAAAATTCCTAATTCGCTTGCTTGATTTATTAAATAATTTCCAGCATTTCCGATAAAAAAAATAATTATTAATAAAGCTAAAATAGAATATAATTGGGAAATCGGTATCAAACGTTTTACGATAAACAGAATCAGTAAAATTACCAAACAAAGAGATGCACCTCTAGAGAAAGTTATAAAAGCACCAATAAAAACTAATAAGAAATAAGGTAATCTTGATTTTTTTGGTAATAATCCCATACTAAAAATTAGACCCATAATTAACGCAGCACCAGATTTATTTGGGTCTTTATAAAAACCAGCCGGTCTTCCAGTTTCATTGAATCCATTGAATGCTAACGGGTCTAATAATTCGCTAAAATTATTAACAATAGTGATAGAAATTGCAATAAATAAAGCATATCTAGCGTATTTACGAACAATAGGCTCTCCAGACAAAATTAGTGTCATTACCAGAAGAAATAGAACTACTAATATTCGTGTTTCTAACTCTTGAGTTACAAGTTCGGTTGGTACACTATGGAGAAAAGAAGCTGCGGATATTCCTAAATATAAGCAGCACCATAAAATCAGACCTATTGGTAGATATTGAAAATTTTGTGATTTCAATGAAAGTAACAATGGAGTGGAAGCTAAACACAATAGTATGACTAAATTTTTAGGAGCCGGAGTAATACCAGAATCGAAGAAATAATTATCTGCTTCTGTAAAAAACACTAAAACAGCAACCACTGCTAAGAAGCATTGATAATAAGTTAATAAGTTACTTTTAATTCTTTGGTGAACTGCTGTCATATCAATTTTTGTTTACTAATAATTTTATCAATTACTTAATAATTCCAAATATTTGTCAACAGCCTTGTCAACAGAAAAATCTTGAGTACGTTGTGCTAATATTTCAGAATTCATGGGATTATCAAGTACATTTAACATCGCTTTAGACAAAGCTACAGCATCACCCACCGAAACTAATTCTCCATATTTACCTGATTCGAGAATTTCTTTTGGACCTGTAGGACAATCTGTAGAAACAACAGGACAACCACAAGCCATTGCTTCGATTAATACAGTAGGTAATCCTTCCCAACTCGAAGAAAGTACAAAAGCACTGGCATTATACATATAAGCATAAGGATTACCTACAAATCCAGGTAAAGAAACATCTTCAGTTATTCCCAGACTTTTAACTATTGCTTCTAATTCCCCACGAGCTTCCCCTTCACCTAAAATTATTAAACGAGCTAATCTTTGTTTTCGTACAAGTGCAAAAGCTTTAATTAAAGTTGAAAAATCTTTTTGCTCTGTTAATCTTCCCACAGCCAAAAATACTGGGGGAGCATCTTGTTGAAACCAGGGATGATTTAAAGTTATTTTTGCCTTTAAAAATAATTTATCATCAACAACCGGATTATAAATGGTATTTACTTTTTCTTGTTCTAAACCTAATTGAGTCTTAATATCTTCAGTTACACCTTGAGAGACTCCCACAACAAAATTTGCACGAGGATAAAGCCACTTCATGAACAGAGGAACAAATCTAGCTCTCCATAATTTTGATTCCGCAAATGTTAAGGTATTATGTTCTACCAACATTAATTTAGTTTTCGTCCCAGCTAATTCTCTAGCTAATACAGCCGCTACATTAGCATGAGCAAGGTGCGACACTAAAGCGAATGGTTGATTTTCTTTTAAGTAATGCGATAAAGCTGGAATAGCTTTTAATACTCTGACTGATGCAAAATTAACTATACGTACATAACTTGGTACTTGCTTTAATAATGGCCCTTCGGCATCAGCTAAAACTAAATCTAAATCAATATCTGGTGAGGACATTCCTTGGAGTAAATTGATTGCAATCCTTTCAGCACCACCACCATATAAATTAGGTAGAAAAAAAGCTATACGTGGTTTATTCATAATTTTATTTTATATAGTACTATTGAGTAATTTGGATTCATTTTGATGTGTAATTTCTTCAAATAATTTATCCCAGCTATCCATGACATTTTCTAAGCTAAATCTTTCCGTAACTTCCGTAGCACGACTAGCTAAACGTATTCTTTCTTTTTCATTAGACATCAGACTATCCATAGCTTTAGCTAATGCCGATACGTCTTCAGTTGGTACTAAAATACCGTCTATATCATGACGAATAATCTCTCTGGGACCGCTCGGACAATCTGTAGCGATAATAGGACAACCACAAGCCATTGCTTCACCATGAGACATGGGGAAGCCTTCAAAACGAGAAGCCATCACAAATACTTCAGCTTTCTTTAAAATAGGGAATGGATTTTTGATAACTCCTGGGAAAATAACTTGATGGCTTAAACTTAAATCTGTTACGAGTTTTTCTAATTCCTGACGTTGTTCACCTTTTCCTAAAATTATCAATTGCCAATTTGGATAACGATTAGCAACTTGGGCAAAAGCAGATAATAATATATCAAAGCCTTTTTGATAAGTTAACCTACCCATACTAAGAATCCATTTTTTCTCGGAGTCTGCACCTATTGGTAAATCAACTTGGTTATCATTATTTTCTATTTTTAAGAAGGGGTTATAAATTATGCTTCTTTTATTTATTGATAACCAATCAAACCCATTATCAACTCCTTGACTAACACTGACAATTTTCGTCGCATAAGGATAGCTAAAACGGCGTAGTTTTTCCCATATTTTTCCATAGGACATTAAGTTAGGATCGCAATGTTCTGTAGCAATTACAGGTATTCCTGTTTGCAGCAGAGAAATTATAGTTAAGATGTTTGTTTCTGTGACAAATGAAATGACTACATCTGGTTTAGTAGAACAAATTGCTTTTCTTAATTTTGATAAGCGAGCTAGGTTATTAACTATAGCACTCACAGGATTTGCAGAATTTCCTAAAATTCCTAAAGCTAATCGATCGCTGCCTACTGGTAATGTGTAAAAATCATTATTTGTCCTAGACAGGGTAACTACAGTAACTTGGTATGCTTTATTTATAAATGCTTGTGCTAATAAAATTAGAACTCGTTCTGCTCCACCCGATGAAAGGGATGGTATGACAAATGTAATTTTCATTTTATTCTATGACAAATTAGTTGGTTTTATTTGAATGTCTCTTAAAAACTTGAGCGTAAAGAAGAGTAAAAAGCTAAAGGAAAGTAAATAAACACAGCTAGTAGACAAAGCAATTCCTTTGACTCCTAAAAAATGCATAAATATCAAGTTTCCTGCAATGTTAGCAATTAAATTTAATCCAGAACCCCACATTAAAATATAATTTTTCCTGAGGGATGCAATTACATCAACTACAAATAAAGCCGCAACATAAAATGGTATTTGTAATGCGTAAAAATTTTGAATATTAGCAACCAATTCTGTATCGCTAGCTGTAAATGAACCTCTTTGAAATAAAGTACTAACTATCAGTTCGGAAAAAATTATTACAACAGCCGTTAAAGGTACAGTCGCTAGGAATATTAATTGTAGATAACGTTTAAGCGAATTATTTACACCTGTCCAATCTTTTGTGGCAATCATTTTAGAAAAATAAGGAACTACAGCAGCATTCAATCCTGTAGTCACCAAAAGTATTGGTAGTGAAACTATTCTATTACCATAACTAAGTGCTGCGACACTACCGTTCGCTAACATTGCTGCCATTGATTGATCTATTATAAAAGCGCTACACATCAAAAATGATGCTGCTACTGTTGGCGTATATTGAGTTGCAACTTGAATAAATTCTTGATTCCAACCATACCATTTAGGCAATATAGAAATTCCTTGTCGCTTTAAACCAACTCCAAGTATTGCTATTTCCGCAATTGTGCCACAGATTAATCCTGCTGCTAAAGCAAAACTACCCCATGTTTCGGATGCTAAAAGAAATACAATGGTAATTGTAGGAGTCAAAATTGGACTAATTGCAACTAACGCAAAATGCTCTCCTGCATTCAATACACCACCCCAAATAATTTGAATCCCGCTTAACAGAACCAGAGGTGAAATTGCACAAGTTAACCAAAATGCTAGGTCTAATTTTTCTTTGTTAAAACCCGCTGCAATTAATGGTAAATACAACGGTGTAAAAAATAAAATTAATGCTGTTGTAATTGTCAGCAAACCTATACTTGCGAGAGTCACTCCAGAAAAAAGTTTTTGAGCAGCTTTTCTTCCTTGTTTTTCCCGCACCTGCATATAAGTAGGAATCAATGCAGCTTTTAATGAACCAGCTATGACATTAATAATAAAGGAGGGAACGAGCAAGGCGATTAAAAATGCATCCAGCGCATCTCCAGTACCAAACTTCCAAGCAACCACTAATTCTTTGAACATTGCGGCTACTTTGACGAATAGCGTTCCCATTCCCACAATCATCGCTGCACCGAAAATTTTGCGATTGGTGGAACCGCTTGTTAGTTTTTTCCAAAAAGTAAATAAGCTCTGCAATCGCAAAATTTTCATTTTCGTTTCAGTTTCTCACCGCTAACGTGACACAAATTGATTGCTACCCGAATAATCTTCTCCTCCTGCATTTGCGTCTACAACAATACTGCGTAATAAGGAGTTATATCCTGTAGACTCTTCCCAAATATCTACATTTGCTAGTCTGATTGAATATTCAGGACGATTGTATAATCTAGAATCGGGGTCGGGGAGATTGAGGAATATGTCATACTCTCCTGATGATATATTTACTGGTAACCCAGCTTCAATATTTACCGTTGTAGTGTCGCCGGGTAACCATCTCCGGGGGTCTTGTTCATTTACACGTAAGTAGTATTCCTGAGTTGTATCCCTACTCCGTAAAACTATTTCTAACAAACGGGGATTGTACGCACTAGCCCATCCAACATTTTCGATGTTTAGTTGAGCAAAAAATCTACCACCCGGTTTTACAATATTGGTAATCTCTGAATTCACAAGGTTGAATCGGTAGCCTAAACGACGTTCAATTTCTCCGAAACAGTCTTGATTTTTCCAAGTATCTAATACACCCTTCTCAAACTCTGAGTTTAAACTACTCCAGCGCATTCTGGCTAACTCGTTCAAAGCATTGTCGCAGCCTATATATGGTTGCGCTCTACTATCGGAGTTACAGGTTTCTCCTCCCTGTACCACATACAAGTTCTCCTGGTTGAGAAAATCTTTTTGCTGCTCAATATCATCTTCAATTAAATAAGTTCCTCCATCGTCTCGACTAGCTAAGAAACAATCGTTAAGCGAACCTGTTCTAGCTCGGTTACTACCATTAAATGCTTCAGAAGAAGTTAAAGGATTTTCATTGTCATAGATTCTCTTCTTATAGTATGGATAGCGTAAAGCTACCATTCTTTGATCAGGAACTACAGACAAAAATTTAAACAAAATGTCTGTCATGTCTGGGGTATTTAGCAAATCATTTGTTGAACGATTCCACTCTCCCCAAGCTCCAATAAAACCCGCGTGTACGTATGCAATGGCATCGTAATCTGCTTGTAATACTGGCTGTAATTGTTCCATATGAGAAAGGATTCTATCTTTGGAAGCATCAAGTCCTCCTAGTTCCCAATTATATGCAAATCTTATTATCAGTTTTACTCCAGACTCGCGGGCTTTTTGTAAATCGCTAGATACTAAATCAAGAAAAGATTGAGGTAATGCACTTTCTTTATAATCAGCTAATGAGTAAAGCCGACGAACCAAACTCATATTTTGATTTTTGGCTCTTTGTATTTGATCTAAAGAAATTGGACTGCTCCCATCTGGACCAGAATTCACATAAAATCCCCGTTCTGGATTCGCAAAATTCTCGAAACTTTCGCTATAGTTCGTATTTACTGTCGAAGCATTTAAAGGCATGATACGACATCCATAAGCTATAGTACTAATCGCCATTAAAGATAAAGTCCTGGCGCACTTTTTCAAGCTCCTAATCATACCTTTAATTTTTTAAACAACATCTTGTAAACATTAAGTTTTACAAACATATTAATATCACAAGATGAGTCTTTTTTTTTTCTGATTCCATAAATATTTTAAATATTTCTTTTGAAATATTTATGTATTTATGCACTATGCACTTTTTGGTTCTACTTTTATTTGAGTAGTTTCATTGGTGTTATTTGTCACAGAATTACTATTTGTTAAACTATACTTTTGCCCCCGATTTTCTAAATATTTAGGTTTATATCCCGGTACTAATTGCTCTAACAAATACATGATTGTATTCGTATCATTCTTATCCGCTGCCTGCCGGAGTGCTTCTACTGAAATCTTTAAATTATTCGGTATAATCCTACTCGAATTCTTCACCATAAATAGCTTTTCATGCTCAGTTGGGTCGTAAACTTCTCCTTCTATAAACAACTCTTCAAATAGTTTTTCACCTGGTCTTAACCCGGTAAAAACAATATCTATATCTTGATTTACTTTGTAACCTGAAAGGCGAATTAATTCTGAGGCTAAATCAACAATTTTTACAGGTTCACCCATGTTGAGCATCAATACTTCTCCACCTCTACCCAAAACTGCTGCTTGTAAAACTAGCTGCACTGCTTCGGGAATGGTCATAAAGTAACGACAGATATCTGGATGAGTTACTGTTACCGGACCACCTGCGGCAATTTGTTTTTTAAAGGTGGGAACAACGCTGCCACGACTACCTAAAACGTTGCCAAATCTCACTGCTAAATAAGAGTTACCGCTTTCTTTGGCTGCTTGTAACACTAACATTTCCGCAACTCTCTTACTCGCACCCATGACGTTGGTGGGATTAACGGCTTTATCGGTGGAAATCATCACGAAATGTTTGACGTTGCATCGTAATGCTTCATCCAGTAAGTTTTTAGTGCCAATTACGTTATTGCTGATTGCTTCTGGTGAATTCAATTCCATCAAGGGAACGTGTTTGTGTGCAGCAGCATGGAAAATTACGTCTGGCTGGAATTTATCAAAGGCGTGTCTGAGTCTATCCTTAAAGCGGATATCGGCGATAAATCCTAAAACTACAGTCGCGTGTTCTTGGGTTTTACTATAGTTTTTTAACTCTTGTACTAGCTGATTTAACTCTTGCTGAATATTGAAAACTGAATTTTCCCCATGTCCCACCAACATGATTTCTTTCGGGTGACACAAGCAAATTTGACGGCACAGTTCGCTACCAATGGAACCACCAGCACCTGTAATCAATACTCTTTTACCTTTGAGAAATTGAGCAACTTTCTCAATTTCTGTCTGTACCGGCTCCCGCCTGAGTAAATCCTCAATCCTCACATCTCGAATGCTGTCTAAGCGCACTTTACCATTGAGAATTTCATGTATTCCCGGTAAGGTACAGGTTTGTACTCCCGCTGATTTACAAATATCAACTATTTCCCGAATCACTTCCCCCGCAACTGATGGTATGGCAATAATTACTTTGTCCACCCTCAACGGTTGCAAAACTTCAGGGATTGCATGGCGATCGCCAACTACATAAATTCCCCGAATCCGGGCGTTTAATTTGCTTCTATCGTCGTCGATAAATGCTACAGGACAAAATTCCAAGCTCCTCTGCATTTCCTGCACCAAGCTTACTCCTGCACTCCCCGCACCGACTATCAGTACTCGTTCCCTTTGATGGGGAAATCCAGGAGTAAAGGCTGTACGCGAATGTCTGACTCGTTCAACAACTCGAACGCTAAAACGCAATGCACCAATAAAAATTATTGATAGCAATCCATCGATAAATGGTAGCGATCGCGGTAGTCTATCTACTGTCCAAGGTAAAGTAAAATTTACAACGTCGAATAACAGGGTTTGGATTACTACCGCAGCCAATATCAACATAGCTACATATGTCAATTCTTCTACACTCGCATAACGCCAGTAACGACGATAAAAACCAAAGCTATAAAGTACACCAATTTTTACGGTCAAAAACAGTAATGTTGCCTTTACTAAATCAGATATGTAGGATTGAAGAGCTAAATCACCATCCAAACGCAATATCAACGCTAAAAGCGGCGTGATGGCAAACACAGTCACATCAAAAATCAATAAATGGCGGTTTCTTAGCTTCAATAATTTACTCAACAAAATTTTTGTTGATTTATCAATTAGCCAATGAGAAACCATGAATAAACTATTCATCGCTAGGAATATCTCCTGGGAAATCTGCAACAAACATACCCTTGAATACAGCAATCAGGGCATTAATAACTAATGCAATTAATCTTGATTGTTCGCACGGACTACTAAAATAAACCTATGAAACAATCATCAATAGACAAAAGTAATTGAAAAATTTAGTAACTCGATTGAATTTAACCTCAAAATTACTATCGATACTAAAAAATCGGTTTGATTAATTCTCTAAAAGCTTTTGTTTAAGGTGCTAGATACATTACTTCTCCTAGTTAATCAATATCATTAAATATCTACAAATCAAGCGCTTTTATGCACCAAAGAAAAAGCACTCACAAAAATTAATCGCCTTAAATAGACTGTTTGGAGTAGTTTGGAGTAATTATTATACAGGGGGTTTGTATAGCAGTTGAGTAAGTAATTTCCAAACTCCTACTTGCTATTTGATTTTCCCTAAAGGCAATGTATCAATTGTGGCAAATAAATCAATCAAATATTATCCAAACTTATTAACCTAATATGTTTTATATCAAGTTAACTTAATAGTTTTGCGTTGATTATTTCGTTTTACCCAAATTTTGACATTACAATCTTGCACCAAAAAATGTTCTATAAAATTAATCTTGCTCCAACCACGTTTTACTTAGCGGTCACCAATAGTCACACTTAACACTCTATACGAACAGCTTTAAGATTCGAGCAAGTAAAAATTATTTAAAATTATTACTTGCTGTAACCTATCTAACTGTTTTTTCTCTCAATATAATATTTAACAGTTTTTATGAGTTAAGTCATGCCAATTTGGCATTAATTTGATGCTTTCGTAAATCGAGTGACAATTTTTTATTAAGATACTTTCACCTAAACCTTGGCTTGCAAAGATTTGAGCCATTCTGTATTTACACCAGACTCGCGAGTTAATGCAATTCTTCCAGTACGGGCAATTTCTCGTAAACCAAACTTTTGCAATACCTGAACTATGGCGACTATTTTTCCTGGATCTCCGACAACTTCCACAGTTAGGGAATCTTCTGCAACATCTACCACTCGTGCGCGAAAAATCTGAGCTAATTCAACTATTTCGGAACGATTGCTGCTAGTAGCATTTACTTTGATCAACATTAACTCTCGTTCCACACAAGGTATTTCAGTAATGTCCTGAACCTTAAGAACATTAATCAACTTGTATAATTGCTTAGTAAGTTGTTCAATAATATGGTCATCACCGGGTACAACCATAGTAATTCGAGAAATTCCTGATTGCTCGGCGGGGCCTACCGCAAGACTTTCAATATTAAAGCCGCGACGAGCAAATAAACTAGCAATACGCGAGAGAACTCCCGCTTCATCTTCTACAAGTACCGAAAGCGTATGTTTCATCGTATCAGGGAATAGGGAATAGGGAATAGTGAATAGTGAATAGGGAATAGTGAATAGGGAATAGTGAATAGTGAGTAATGATTAAATTAGATTATAGTTTTGGGGGGACGGATGTCAAAGGTTAAGAG
>NZ_JADEWL010000062.1 GCF_015207665.1 Plectonema cf. radiosum LEGE 06105 | reverse complement strand
CTCTTCCCCCTCTTCCCCCTCTCATTAAAAATTATGCAAACAATCACTCTCCCAACAATACTTCCTGGGAAATTGAACTTAGAAGAATTAAATAAACAATTGCGTCAAGGTACGGCTCAATTAGATTGGAGTGCTGTTATTTCTGCTCCCGAATCCCAACTGAATATCCTTTTAAACCAGCTTGATTTAGATAAAGACGCTGATAGCTTGGGAGTAGAGGAAGAAATTGCCGAAAATATTGCTAACGATATAATTCGTTATTTTGATAATAAAAATAAAAAGTCTAAAAAATCAACTTCAAAATCCCAATCAAAACAAAAACAAAATAATAAAATTGCCCTTGTTCGTAGTGAGGGATTTATCCCTCATCCCCCATCCGAAACCGAAGAAGATTTTGCAACGGATGAGAATAATGTAACGGATGAAGATTTGGCAACGGATGAAAAGAATATAACGGATGAAAATAATATAACGGATGAAAATTTGGCAACGGATGAAAATAATATAACGGATGAATTTGACAAAAAAGAATCAGATACTCAATTACAAGTACCCTCCCCCTACGAAATCCGAGCAAAACTAGAACAAGCAATACTAGCAGATTTACTAGGTCCCGCTGGTGGTGAAAATGAAGAAATTAATGAAGCAAGCGTGCGCGATCGCTATTTAGTCGGATTGCTTGCACCCCAGCGACAGCAAGTAAGTTTGGAACAACAGGATGAATTAGCTGTTGCGGGTTCGGGTAATACTGAGGAAGGAACGACGGAATCTAATACTGTCTCTAATGAAACCATGTTTCCTTCTTCTTTTGGCATGACTTTTTGTGTCAGCAATACAGCTACAGCTTTACAGGTAACTGCTGGTTGGGGACAATACGAACGGACTAAAAGCGAAATAACACCGTTCGATAATAGTCAACCGAAAACTGTTTGGAAACGTCATCAAATTCTGGAAACTTCCTCTCCCATACCTTTAAAGGAAGGTGAAATTAATAAATGGGTAGTTAATCAAGATTTTCCCGATGTTATCGTATTAGGACGTATAAAAAAACAAAGTAATCAAGATTGGATTGTTAGTTTATTTTTAATCAACGCACAAAAGGAACTTGATAAATTAAGAGATAGAGCTTGGTTGTTTCAACCGGAATTAAGCGTTGTTTCAGCAGATTCACAACATACCGATATTTTCCTCAAACGGGGACATCAAAGAGCATCCAGTAAATTAGATCCGGTAATTGCAGCCGAAGAAAAAGCAATGGCTATGCTGTACCGCAAACAGGTAGAATTTGCGATCGGACATGGTGTAAGCGTAAGTGCTGAAACTGCTGCGGAAACTACAGAAAAAGCTGTAAAATTATCTACTTCTGTTGTTCCTGTATACGAAGTTCCCAAATCCACACCTCCTCAAGCTGACGAAATACCGGAATTATCAGGTTTGGTTTTGGATATGCAAGAACTTTCTCAAACCACCGACTTAACAACCAAACTCAATCCGTTAATTACAGCTTACGAAACCTGGATTCAAACCCAATCAAAGCGGATATCTGACCCCAAAGAAGGATTGACAGATTACCAAGACACCGCAAATACTGCGATAAATAATTGCGATCGCGCTTTAAAACGAATTCAATCGGGTTTACAACTGCTAGAAACCAACGAAAAAGCAGCTGAAGCATTCCGATTTATGAACAAAGCCATGTATTTACAACGCTTGCGTTCAATTTACTCGGAACAAGTAAGACAGGGGAAACAACCAGAATTAGATCAAATTCCCAATCCTACCTGGTATCCCTTCCAATTAGCGTTTATCTTACTCAACTTACCCAGCAGTACCGATTTACATCATCCCGATAGAAGTCACGAAACCGATGCAGTAGCAGATTTATTATGGTTCCTCACAGGTGGTGGTAAAACCGAAGCTTATTTAGGATTGACGGCATACACTATAGCACTGCGACGACTGCAACCAAACATCGGTGGACGTAACGGTGAATCGGGCGTTGCGGTGCTGATGCGCTATACTTTACGACTTTTGACCTTACAGCAATTTCAACGGGCTACAACCTTAATTTGTGCTTGCGAATCTATCCGTCGGGAACAGCCGCAATGGGGTAAAGAACCTTTTCGCATCGGTTTATGGGTAGGACAACGTACAACTCCCAATCATACCGAGCAAAGCGAAGAATTCAGTAAAAAAGCGCGGGGACAATATCAGCATAGCGGTAGCGGTTCACCCCATCAACTGACTAATTGTCCTTGGTGCGGGACTAAAATTGACCCCGGTAAAAATATCGAAGTCGAAACCGTTAGTAAAGGTAGGGGACGCACTTTAGTTTATTGTGGTGATAGTTTAGGACGCTGTTTATTTACCAAAAAGCAATCCAAAGACGAAGGATTACCAATCTTAGTCGTAGACGAAGAAATATATCGTCGCTTACCGACATTATTAATTGCCACCGTCGATAAATTTGCACAAATGCCGTGGAAAGGTGAAGTGCAAATGCTATTTGGTAAAGTGAATGGATATTGCGATCGCCACGGTTTTCGTTCTCCGGATATCGAAGATACGGATACCCATCGTAAACTTAGAGATTTACCAGCAGCTAAAACGGTACCTTCAAATTTACTCAGACCACCCGATTTAATTATCCAAGACGAATTACACTTAATTAGTGGTCCCTTGGGTACATTAGTCGGACTTTATGAAACAGCTGTAGACGAACTTGCTTCTTGGGAAGTAAACGGTAAAAAAGTACGTCCCAAAGTAATCGCTTCCACAGCAACGATTCGTCAAGCATCATCCCAGGTATACAACTTATTTTTACGCAAAGTCCAAGTATTCCCACCCCAAGGATTAGACGTTTCCGATAACTTTTTCTCTCGTCAACGCACCCCCAGCCCCGAAAATCCCGGAAGACGTTATTTAGGAATCTGCGCTACCGGAAGGAGATTAAAAGCAGTATTAATTCGAGTTTATGTAGCCATCCTCGCAGCTTCTCAATCCTTATACGAACAATATGGAACTGATGTTGACCCGTGGATGACCTTAGTAGGTTATTTTAACTCCATGCGCGAACTCGGAGGAATGCGAAGATTAGTCGAAGATGATATTCGCACCCGTTTAGCAAAAATGGATCGTCGGGGACTTGCGAAAAGATTGCGAGTTGATTTAGAAGAACTCACATCCCGTAAAGACTCCACAGATATACCTATAGTTTTAGATAAATTAGAAACATCCTTCGACCCCAAACAAGAAGCAGAAATCAAAGCCAAACGCAGAGCCAAACAAAAAGTAGACCAATACGAACCCTTAGCAGTTTTACTCGCAACCAACATGATATCCGTCGGAGTAGACGTAAAACGCTTGGGAATCATGGCAGTTACCGGACAACCCAAAAACACCGCAGAATACATCCAAGCCACCAGTCGCGTCGGTCGTAGCTATCCCGGCTTAGTAATTACCGTGTATAATTGGGCGCGTCCCAGAGACTTATCACATTACGAACGCTTTCAACATTACCACGCCACATTCTACCAGCACGTCGAAGCATTATCCTTAACACCATTTGCATCCCGTGCGATCGACAGAGGTTTAGCTGCATTATTAGTATCCATGATTCGATTAGCGGGTAACGAATTCAACGGCAACGAACAACCCGGACGCATCGAACGCAATCATCCTTATATTAAAGCTGCCGTTGACGCGATATGTAAACGTGCTGGATTAATCGCAGATAATCAAACCCAGAAACTAGTAAAACAAGCGCTCGAATCAAAAATAGATACTTGGTTAAGCCAAGCGGAAAATATTCAAGGTGGTGGTATTTTAAAGTACAAATCGGGGAAACGCGATGGAGTGACTGTTGAATTATTGCGATCGGCAGGACAGCAAGACTGGCAAGATTTTACTTGTTTAAATTCTTTACGTAACGTCGAACCAACAGTAGGTTTGATATTACACGACTGTACCCCCGATGATGATTTTAGTCGCGTACCGCAACCGATGGCTGCTAGTAGTGAGGGATTTATCCCTCAAAATGATCATAATAAGGGATAAATCCCTTACTACAAACTATGTCAAATTATAAGTATAGAGTCGGCGAACTTAGACCAAGCCAAATATTATTTTCCTTTGGAGTGGGTGCGGTTTTGGATTTACCCAATCTTTCCGCTATGGTGATGGGGTTGGATGATTGGAGTGTTAATGGTACGAAGGAATTAGGCGAAGAACGTTTATTAGCTGCTGTTCGTAAGGAGTTGGGATTTCAGGTTAAACAATTACTTGCTCCACCTGTACCGGAAGAGGAAGTAAGTCAATCAAGTCCTTTTAATGAGGATAACAGAATCGGAATTCCGGTAGCTCCTTTTCCGGGATGGATGGTATGTCCTAAATGTCGGTTACTCGCTCCTTTACAATCTGGTTTTTTTCAACTTAAAGAAAATGCTTATAGACCAGATCAAACCCGTTACGTTCACAAACAATGTCCCAAAGCTAAACACGAGCCTACAGTAATTCCTGCAAAATTTCTAGTATCTTGCGAAAAAGGACATTTAGATGATTTTCCTTGGGTTTATTTCGTTCATAGGGGAGATACTAGCTGTAATCCAAGGTTGCGGTTAGAAGAATTGGGTGTTTCCGGTTCTCCTACAGATATTGAGGTAAAGTGCGATCGCTGTGATGCTCGTCGTCGATTATCGGATGCTTTTGGTGAGGAAGGCAAGAAAAATATGCCCAGGTGTCGCGCTCGTAATCCCCATTTACGCAATTTTGATGACGAGTGCGAAAAACAAATGAAAACTATTTTGCTCGGAGCATCAAATAGTTGGTTTCCCATCACTTTATCGGCTTTATCAATACCTACCACTTCCAATCAGTTAGTACAAACAGTCGAAAAATATTGGACTTCTTTGGGGAAAGCACCCAATCAAGCTACTTTAGAAACCTTGATTCAAGTTTTTCAAGCTACAAATCAATTTCCAGAATTATTACAAGAATTATCAAAGCATTCCATCGAAAAAGTTTGGCAAATAATCGAAAATAAACAACATCAGCCAGAAAATACAGACGAATCAGCTATTAGAGATTTAAAAACCCCAGAATGGTCAGTTTTTTCCAACGCTAACCCCCGTCTTAATACTCCCGACTTCCAATTAAAAACCGTTTCACCACCAACGGGTTATTCCAAGTATATCGAAAAAGTAGTCCTCGCTCAAAGACTGCGAGAAGTCCGCGCTCTGATCGGATTTACCCGAATTCAATCCCCCGGTGATTTCATTGATGCTGGAGAAATTCTCAACGAACATCAAGTTCCTCTGTGTCGGAATAAACCTAAATGGGTTCCAGCAAATGAAGTTAAAGGAGAAGGAATTTTTATTCAATTCAAAGAAAGTAAACTCCACCACTGGGAAAAAGACACTCAACTAAAAGCTTACGAAAATCAAGCAATTCAAGCTCATAACAGTTGGTGTAAACTTCGTTCCCTCGATCCCGAACAAGTCAGATTTCCCAGTGTTCGCTACATTTTACTTCATTCCTTCGCTCATGCATTGATGCGGCAAATGGCTATCGAATGCGGTTACAATGCAGCTAGTCTTAAAGAAAGAATTTATTCCAAACGACCAGAAGAAGAAGGTGAAACAATGGCGGGAGTATTAATTTACACTGCCGCTCCCGACAGCGAAGGTACTTTAGGGGGATTAGTCAGCTTGGGAGAGCCGTTAACTTTAGGACATCATATCGACCAAGCTTTAGAACAAATGGGCTTGTGTGCTTCCGACCCCTTATGCGCCGAACATACACCCTTCCAAGGTAATACATCTCTGCATTGGGCAGCTTGTCACGCTTGCTTATTTAGCCCCGAAACATCTTGCGAGCGCGGTAATAAATACTTAGACCGTTCTGTATTACTTCCAACCGTACAATTTGCTAAACTGGCATTTTTCGATGATGAATCATGAATCTACCTGCATCGCTGCTAGCGCAAATTTACGACTGTGCCAACCAGCTTCCATCTACAGTTATAAATTTACTCTTTTATAATTAGGATTAATTTGTAATTACTGTATATAAAACTAGCAAGATAGATAAATACTGGAGAGTAGAATGAAGATTACAGAAAAAGAAGATGGGAACAACGAATTTGCATCAAGTTCTTCAACTTTCCTCTCTATCAAAATTAGCTAAAATATCTATAATTTCATTGGCAGTAATATCTTCTCGGTCGGATTTGGAATAAATTGTTAATAATAAAATACTTGTAAGTGACTCAACTTGATACATTAATCGATATCCAGCACTTTTACCTTTTTGGATATTACTGTTGCGAATCCTTACCTTATAAACCACATACTCTTCACCAATACCCCCAATTCTATCTCCCAAAATATTTCCTTATTGTAACTGCGGGGTAAGCGGTTGAACATCAGAGCGAATATTGCGGAATCTCTTAGAAAGTCTGTAAAGCTCCTCTTCAAACTCATGGGAAAAGCGAATATAAACTGCATGATTATTCTGCATCAATCCTGTCCCATAACTCACTAATAGGTCTAGTTTGACCTGTTTTCGCTTGGTGTAAAGCTCTTTTCAAGCTAGCTTTAATCTCCTCAACTGGTGTATCATCGGGGTCAATATCTTCTGTGTCTTCTGGAACCAACACAATCACCCGCACCTGATGGGGATAAGTTGTTCCTTGAATCGGTTCATCCAAAAGTAGGTTTCCATATTGGTCAATTTTGCCAGTAACTTCGATCGCTTTCATTTTTTTACCTTTTTGTTGAATATCCTAGCATTTGGCGCAAGCGATCGCACTCCCAAAAAACCCTCAACCGCAATCGCATAACTCCACAAACCCTAAGACGCGGTGGTCGTTGACGTAGCCTTAGACTTCCTCTGTGTCGCTAAACACTGATGGTTTGAGTAGAACATTTTCTTATGCTATCGTCAAAAAAAATGGTTCAATTTCAGTACGCACAGCATCAACTCTCTGGTGTCGGCATGGGAAGATTCAACTGGATAAACGGATACATAATGTGGTGGGTTCGCATACAATTCCAATTAATACACCAAATGCGTTAACAACAGCTGGATGGTAGGTAAATCTGTCAAATTTTGAACAGTTATAGGTTACAGTTGATTCCTTCGCATCGAGAAATTTGCTAGCTTAAGTGTGTAAGAGAAAACTGTAAATTTTTAAAATAATTATGTTTTGCTATTTCAGTCCCAATTTTTCCCTCATCTCTTCATTATATTTTGCCATTTTCCAACCCCTAGCAGATGTTACTTGCTCTGGTTTCAAATTGTTGTAACCAGTAAGGATTGCATTTTCAATATTAGCTCCAGTTAAATTAGTTCCATCAAGATTCGCATCTTCAAGGTTGGCATTTTTAAGGTCGGCATTTCGGAGATTCGCATTTTTTAAATTAGCATTGCGAAGATTAGTGTTACTGAAATTAGTACCTATAAGGTAGGCATCAGAAAAATTGAAATTTACAAGGTTTGTATCACTAATATTTGCACCACTTAAATCTATTTTAGCTAAGTCTATTTTTTCCATGTTGCTAGTACTTGGATTTTCATTAAATATTTTTATTATCATTTGTTTTACTAGTTCATTATTACCTAGTCTATGAGCAGATATCAAATTTTCTTTCATATCTTCGCGTCTCGATTCTACAAAAACATTTCCAATACAAGAAGCAAAACTAACTAAGATAACAATAATAATTAAAGTTGACAAAAAAAGCTTACTTTCCTCTGGAGAAATCGAAGAGTTTTCCCTAAGAAATCTATAGAAATCATCAGTAGATGAATTGAACCCTTTTGGTTCCTCAAAGTTTGCTTCCTCTGATTCATTGGATTCTTCTAATATCTCTTCATTATATATATTATTCCTGCGCTGAGATGAAGAATTCTCAATAATTGGTACTCCACGAATAAGATTTATCACTCCCCCAGAATTGCTAAATATCGGACGCTGGGGAAATTTGGCGATATTTTGGTCGATGACATCAACTACAGTATAGTTTGTCACCTGTTTCTCTTTCGGTTCCAAAGCCTGTAGCAGCGCTGTGGTGAGGACACTGTGATTTGTCCCGATCGCCTCAAAAGCTGGCTCAAACTCCCGTGAAGCGGCAATAAAACACCTATCTCGACCTTTTCCTCTATCTCCTGGATCGGCTTCGGCAAAGTTGAGCAATTCCCCACTGTAACAACAATCGAGCCAAATAATTTGCTGCCGAACTTCGCTTTCTTGCAACAATTCCCGCAACCATTTCAACCGCAAACCCCAGTTACCCACATCTGGGTTTGTGTCACTGGTGGCTAAAAATCCTTCTTGAATGCCTTGATTTTTCCGCAACCCATGACCGGAAAAATACAGAAGCGCGGTGTCGGGAATATTTCTGCCTTCAGGTTTGAATAATTGAACTATGGCTGCTTCTAATTGAGTTAAAGTAACTTGAGTTTTCTGCCCTACCCGACTGGTATTATTTTCCTTATCCTTAACCGCAGGTAGCCGTTTCACGTTAAACTCACCGTAGTTTTCCAATAGTTTGGCTACCGCTTCTGCATCAATAGCTGGTGCTGTTAAATTACTCAGACGCTCGTAACTATAGGTATTAATGCCAACAACCAAAGCGTCTCGACTCATAGCAGCAAGCCTTACTTAGTTTTTCGAGTAATGATTTTACTTATACAGTTACAACATATTTACCATGATTTCCAAGTAATTTTGCTGAAATTCCGTTTAAATTAAAAATTGTAGATTCTTCTGTTGTCTTCTGCGCGATACGCCAAATACTGTAATTCAATCTAAACTCCAAAATCGCATGACCAAACTTACACCTATCCAACTAGATGACAACACAATCATCTACATCGAAGCATCGGAAGACGTGAATATTCCCCCTGTCCTTACTGAAGAAGAGGAAGAAGAAGCTTTAGATGAAAAGGGAATGAGTCCGGAAGCAATCCGCAAGCAAATGGTGCAAAATTTCCAAGCAATTCAAAGCACTATTCGCGCTTACACAATTTATACCTTAAATGCATTTAAACAAATGCCGATCGCAAATGCCAATGTAGATAAAGTCACCTTAGAGTTTGGTATCGAACTGGGTGGAGAAGCAGGAGTACCCTATGTGACCAAAGGTACAGCGAAAAGCAACATGAAGATTACTGTCGAATGCTCATTTCCTAAAGAAGAAGAAAATAAATAGCGATCGCTACTCCGAAATACTTAGAGATGTTATTGGATTGAAAGACTTGTTTATTCAAATTAATTTACGTCTATATTTTTTCAATGCAAGGACATAAATCTTAAATCAATGGTTTAATGGCACAAGGGTAAGTAGTACGTTATGCGAACATGAAAGCAATTGCCTTCCTCAATTACGGCATAATATCATCAAGTTTGAGTTGTAAATTTGGAAATAAATAAGAACAAATCACATCCCCGATAGAGAGAACAGCAATTATATGCCCTTACCAGGAGGAGAAACTGACAAAATCGGCAACCGCTATGAAGGTCGTTGGACTGTGCATTGTATCATTGATGTCATGGATGAGAAAGCTACTTCTATCCGTCTAGAAAAACCTGGTGAGGATGCTTTCGAGTTTTTTGTTAGTAAAAATAAGAAGTTGGAGTGCCATCAAGTTAAGCGTCAAAGGAGCGGACGGGGACGCTGGACACTCAGTGCATTGGAGGATAAACAAGTTCAGGTTTTATCGGATTTTTGGAAAAGCCTTAGCAATCCTAAAGTTATCTGTGTATTTGTTTCTACTCAAGATGCGGATGAGTTGGGAGAGTTAGCCCAGAGAGCCAGAGGTGCTGCATCTTGGACGGAATTTGAGCGCGATTTTCTTAATAAGACGCTATTTGGTCATTTCAACACACTGCGTAAAAAATGGGAAAATTGTTCGGAAATTGCTGCTTTTGAAGCTTTGAAACGTGTGAAGGTGGTAACATTTGGCGAAGATGTTCTAGTTGAAACAGTAGAAAACCGTATCGCCGCTTTAGTAGAGGGCGACCCAAAAACGATCAGAATTGAACTTGCTGAGTTAGCTTTGGAAAAAATTCATTGCGAACTAACAGCACATGATATTTGGCATTATTTACTACAGGAAAGAGGTTATCGTCGTCGTCAGTGGGGAAAAGATCCTCATGTTTTAGCTGCGGTTGAAAATGCAAATAATATTTACATTTCTTCTTTAACCGAGCAAAGGGCTATTGGAGGTAATATTATTCCTCGTAATGAAGCGCAAGCTGCATTTGAGCAACTCATCACCCAAAAGAAACAAAGCATTTTAGCTGTCGGAGAAGCTGGAGTTGGCAAAAGCGGTGTGATGTTGCAAGTTTTGGAAAAGCTACACAACCAAGGTGTTCCCGTACTTGCATTTCGTGTCGATCGCTTGGAAGCAATGCCGCTACCTGATAAATTAGGGGAACAGTTGGGTTTACCTGGCTCTCCTGCGATAGTTTTAGCTAATATCGCCCAAAGTCGAGATTGTGTGCTTGTTATCGATCAACTTGATGCCGTGAGTTTTGCATCAGGTCGCAATCCTCAATTTTTCGATTGTATCTTCGAGATTATCAAACAAGCCCAGGCACATCCCAACATCCATTTATTATTAGCTTGTCGCAAGTTTGATTTGGATAATGATAATAGATTAAAACGTTTGATTGACGAGAAAAATGGTGTTGCTAAGGCGATCGCTATTAATCGTCTTCCTCACTCCACGGTCAGAGATGTTGTTACCAAATTAGGTTTAGAAACCACGCGACTAACTGAAAAGCAGCTTAACTTATTATCCATACCCTTGCATTTGAGCTTGTTGGCAGAAATAGCTGAAGATTCTACTGTAGATGCTGTATTGTTTCAAACAGCAAAGGAACTATACGACCAGTTTTGGAGCAAAAAGCAAGGCAAATTACGAGAACGTCTCGGTTGTTCGGTTCAATGGACTCAAGTTATCGATCGCTTATGTGACTATATGAGCAGCCAGCAACAACAAAGTTTATCTGCTCCAGAAAGCGTTGTTGATGAATTTGCTGATGATGCGAGGGCAATGGCTTCCGAGCATATATTAACTTGGGAAAATAAACGTATTTCGTTTTTCCATGAAAGCTTTTTTGATTATGCTTTTGCCCGTCGGTTTGCATATCGTGGTCAAGAACTATTAACGTTTTTACGATGTAGTGAGCAACATTTGTTTCGTCGCGCTCAAGTTAGGCAAATTCTCATCCATCAACGAGAGGAAAATTTTGATGGTTATCTACAAAATCTGCGAGAACTGCTTAATAGTTCAGATATTAGATTCCATTTGAAAAAGGTAGTAATTGCCCTATTAGAAACATTGGATAATCCCACAGAAGAAAAATGGGAAATAATCAAAGAACTGATGTGTTCTCAAAACCCTCTCAGCAAGGAAGTATGGGTTATTTTGAACACTTCTATTCACTGGTTTCAGTTGTTAGATAGTCTAGGGATAATTGAACAGTGGCTGCAAGACGAAAACGAGAGTCACATTGACAAAACGGTAACGCTACTTTCTTTTATGCAGAAGCAGCTTCCAGATCGAGTTGCTGAGTTGTTGGAACCTTTTGTTGGTAATTCGGAAAGGTGGTTGCAAAGATTTGTAAAATTAACCAGTTTTGCAGAATTTGGTACTGGAAGACGTTTTTTTGATTTATTCCTACGTTTAGTAGATATAGGTATATTAGATAGCCAAACGGATGATGGAAACATTCAACGAGACTTTTGGAGTCTTATCTATAATTTACCAAAGCAAAATTCAGAATGGAGTTGCGAAGCAATAGGTCATTTTTTAAATCGTCGATTAAATATTAGTTTAAAATCTAAAAATCCTAATCCATTTGAAGAAAAGTATGGAGTTTTTCCTTATAGTGCTTATTACAAGGAAGCAATAAGCGAAAGTGCTAGTAATGCTCCACAAGCATTTATTGAAAATGTGTTGCCTTTCATGCTTCAAGTTATGGATTTAACTGCTTTCCGGCAAGTTAATCCACCTTGGCAAGATGCTGTTTGGTGGTTTCGTATTTATGGTGATGACTATGGTATTGATAAATTACTGCTAAAAAATATGGAAGCAGCTTTATCAAATTTAGCTGTACAAGACCCTGAAGAATTTACAATGATTACCGAACAGCACTTACGCTATTCCAATTTTGAAACAATACAGTATCTATTAGTTCGTGCTTATACTGCAAATGGAGAAAAATTTGCGAACGAAGCTATTGATTATCTTTGCGAGCAACCTCTCAGACTAGAAACGGGAGGAGATTTATGTAGAAGTGCAGTTATTGGTAATGAACCTTATTGGGCAACCCAACTTTTATTAAAATCAATTACTCCCCATTCCTCTGAGGAAAAGTTATCTAAGCTCGAAGATATTATTCTTAATTATTACACTGAGTTTGAAAAAACTGCGAAAGGCTTTATATGTCGAGGTGAAGCACAACTTCTTTTGTTGGAAGCTATTGATTCTTCTAGACGTTCAGAATTAGCTACTCGTAGATTGCAAGAATGGCGACGTAAATTTCCTGATACTAAGGGAATCGAAATATTACAAGAAAACGAACCGCCAGATTCGCTTGAAGCTTCACTTGTTAAATCTCCAATACCTAAAGATGCAGCAGACAAAATGAGTGATAAGCAATGGTTACAAGCTATTGCTCACTATGATTATGGTGATTTGGGTACATTATTTCAACGTACTGGTAAACTGATAGGAGGAGCGCATCAACTATCAAGTAATTTAGAAAATCAAGTTAAAAAACAACCATTACGTTTTGCATCTTTAATATGGAAAATTCCAGACAATGCTAATTCATCATACTTTGATGCGATTCTAACTGGTATTGCTGAAGTTAGTACAGATGTTGAAACCGCACTCCAAGTATGTCAACGTTGCCACCAATTACCTAATCGTCCCTGCGGTCGTTCGATTGCATGGTTATTTAACAAGCTATCAAAATTACAATGGAGTGAAGAAGCTTTTGAAATTTTGATTTGGTATGCATTAAATGACCCGAATCCACAGGAAGAATCTTGGCGTACAAATAATAGTGGCAATATAGTCAGCTTCGGAATTAACTCAACAAGGGGTGCTGCTGTCAGCGCGATCGCAAAACTTATTTTTGCCGATAAAAGCCGTACTGTTTACTTTCAGCGATACTTAGAGCAAATAATCCAAGACCCTTCCATTAGTGTTAAGTGCTGTGCAGCTGAAGCTTTAACGGCTGTATTGAATTATGATCATGATTTGGCTGTTAGTCTTTTTATAAAACTTTGCCAAACAGAAGATGATATTTTAGGTACACCAACTGTGGAAAGATTTTTATATTATGTTTTACCAAAATATTTTCAAGTATTGATGCCAATATTAGAGCGAATGATTACTTCTAATTTACCTGAAGTAATAAAAGTTGTTACTCAGCAAGTTTGTAGAGCATCTTTAGTAATAGAAGAAGCTTATCCATTAGCAGAAAATTGCCTTTCTAGCACAGAGCAGCATCGTATTTCAGCCACCACAGTCTTTGTAGATAATTTAAAATCTGCACATTTTCGTCAATTTTGTGAGAATAAATTAACTCAGCTATTTAATGATGTAGATGAAAAAGTTCGTGCAGAAGCTGCTAGATGTTTTTTCCAGTTTGAGAGAGATGAATTAGGAATTTATCGCCAATTAGTTGAAGATTTTGTTGAAAGTAGTGCATTTGCAACTAATTATCGCGATTTAATTCATGCTCTTGACAAAACAACGGCGAAACTTCCAGATATTACCTGTTCTATTTGTGAAAAAATAGTCAGGATTTCTAAATCAGATAATCGTAGTGACGCTAGTCATATTCCTTATGCTGATAAAATCAGCAAATTATTGATTCGAGTTTATAGCCAAAGCAAAGATAAAAAATTGCGATCTGCTTGCAGCAGCGCTTCGCTATCGCGCTGTCTAGATATAGTTGATTGTATAGCCCAAACAGGAGTTTACGGACTAAACAAAGCGTTACAGGAATTTGAAAGATAGTTGAATATAAAATTGACGGAATATTACTCAAAATGTGGTGTCAATATATGTTAGGTCGTAATTTTCTTATTGAGAAATAAGCGTTTGCATATAAAAAGACTTTTCCAGCACTTTTAATTAATCGCTTGCTAACCCATAGCAAAATCTGTAAATTGCCTTTTTAATGGTGAATGAAATCCTATTACAATATCTTGTTTGGGAATCCCCATCGAAACTAGTTCTTCAGCAATATTTATTTCTGTTCCATTCCACTGAATCCAAATTTTTTCATTTTTGATATCTATGTGTATTGAACAACCATAAACACGATGTTTATTTTCCCAGCCTACATTAACAAGTTGATAATGGTCGCGTACAGTATCAAATATCTGTTCTACCTCTACATCTCCGTATGAAGGTTTATAGCTACCATACTTTACCAAAAGTTGCTGAACATATTCTCTATATTTTTCTAACTTATCCATCTTACTACTTCCTCTATTTCAGTATCGTAAACTACTAGTTTTAATTGAAATTCTTGAATTTGAAGCTGTAGAAATGGAAGCTTAAAAAAATCATTATAGGTTTCTATATCAACAGCTAAATATAGCTTACGTTCTGGTTCTTTTGCCCGAAGAGCAGTGCGGTAGTTAAGGAATTGTCCCAGAGCCGCATGAAAATCAGTGATAGCTGATGGATTTAGAAAACTTTTTATTTCAACAGCGATTTTTTCTCCTTCCTTTTCAGCTGCAATTAACTTTTCTGCTCCCAAATCGATACGCATCTGAACTTGACCAAAGTTAATATATAGGGGGTCATTTGTAATATTCCACCCATCCTTTTCCAAAGCTAATCTCATGTGGGTCGTGAAATTTATCTTTTGCTGACATAACTTCTAACTTCCGAAGGGAGTATTACAATTTTACACTACAGCCAGATGTACAAGTAGAACACTATTAGCGACAGGCGCTCACCGTAGGTACTGTGCAGCTATACTACACACAAGCAACTTAAATGAAAGTGAGCATAGGAGTAGTTAAACGTAATAATGAGGGTTTTAGCTAAGTGAGCATAGGACTAAAAAACGAAAAGATAATGTTGAAGCGTGATTTATTGGGGTAATGCTAGAGAAGCTGTCATGAAGTGCCACTGTTCCTGAAAACCTTCCATAGAGGAGATTTCAGCATTGCTAAGTCATAAAATTTGCTATAGGGTTATCGATTCTGCTTTCGTTCCAACTCCATTTGAGCAAAATGCTCCATTAACATCCTATGGATAAACCTATAGCTACCACCTTGTTTTTGCATAAAGATATGCTACTGAGCATATTTGAGGAAGCGGGCATAATTCCAAGGTGTATAACCTTTTAAGGTAAGAATGAGGCGCAAGTAAAAGTGTTGTATGCAGGTTCGACCACCGTAAGATACCCAACCAATCAGTCCACTCAATCCAATGAAAAGGTACTTGATAGTTTGTACAATTTTCAGATTATAAAAATTAAAATCAAACTCTGGGTCAAAAGCAGGCGTTATGAAATAAATCCACCAATAGAATGCTTCGACAATTAATCCACCAATTAGAACGCCAATCAAAACACCAATTATAGAATTTTTAAGTGACTTCCACACGCTTTGATTTGGAACTATTTTCTCTTTTTCGGGTTCTGGAATAATTATCGAACTAGTTGGAATACCAAATACTATAATTAAGACCCATAATGGAAAAATTATTGGTCCGAATATGAAGATATTCAAACAACCCGTAGTGTAACTCTTAAGCCGAGTATGTTCACTATTAAATAGTAACTGGAGCAACCACTTTATATGTTCCTTTACATTAATCCATGACCATTGAAGTGTTTCAATAAACTTTATATCCCTTAATGTAAAATATTCAAAGAGTATTGATAAAATTAACGCTGTGGCTAAGTATATTTTAACAAAATGATGTATATTTTGCTTTAAATAATCATGATTGTCCAATGACAACATAATCATTCCAAAGAACAATCCTGTAATAAATAATGCTACGGGTAACCTACTAAAGCCAGTAATTAAACTAGTGCTAATGCCATATAGTACATACTGCCGAAAGTTTAGCCATTCAGGTTTTATTCCCTCAATCACAAATTTTGTCTGTGACTCCTCAACCATCTTAGAAGCCAACCAAGCCAACCAATATTTTGCTTGTGACTTCTTGTATTGTTGACTTGAAGAGCGTCGGCGCTCAAACATTTTCTCAATATAAGCATCAAACAACTTTTGATGGAAGTTTTCTCGTAAAGAAGCTGGCTGAGGTAAATCTTCTAGTAAACAACCCTGGTATACCAAACTCATCACGCTCAAAATCAAAGGCGATTTTGCAAATTCCAGCAGTTCGATATCTTGTTGAAGCAAAGTTTTCAAAGCAACCAATTGTTCGCCAAACTGTTCGAGGTATTCGTAAATTTGCTCGGCAGTCAAAGTTTTAATGCAAATTGCGTCTTGGAGTTTTAAATAGTTGGAGATAGCTTGATATTCTTGGATACGACAACATACGACTATCTCTGTCATGCCATGTGATTGAATAAATTGATTCAAAGCTAGAAGGCAATTATTACGATGCTCCGCTTTTACCTCATCAAGCCCATCTAGAAGCAGTATTAATTGTTCCTCTTTAATCCATTTTTCACAAATAGACTTATCAGTAATACCATATTCATCAAAGAGTACTTCAACCAGCCATTTTGCAATTGTTTCTCGTTTATTTGCCCACAAAGATAAATCAAATACTACCGGAATAGGCAAAGTTGGATCTTTCTCAATTCGAGCAATTAGACTCTGTGCTAATTTGACGAGAGTTGTAGTTTTCCCAGACCCAGGCTCTCCTAGAATTAGTAAAGTTCGCCCCTCACCCATTTGGTTGAAGAAATCAATTACTCTTGTGCCTTCAGGTAAAGGTTCTCCGGATTTTTTAAGAGACTCCTCCCTTACATGGCTGAAAGGACGCTGTACGAGATCGAATCGCTTTTCCAGTCCAAGTTCAATCAAAACTTTTCTATGAAGCAGTGTTTTTAAATGTTCTTCAATCCAATAAACCTCAACTCTTCTGAGCAAACATTTACGCCATTTATATTCCCGCTTTGAAGAATTAATATTTTCTACCTGATTAACATGATCTGTACCCAGTCCATCTACACGAATGGAGTCATACACCGTCACAGAAATAACCTGACCGTTTATTTGAGTTTGAGTCACCTTCTGGTCACGTCCTGCTATTCCCGCCATTTGAACATTCTCAAGGGAAGTACTTTACCGTATCGCCGATGCCAGTCTTGAACAACCTTCTGGGACAGTCAAAGAAGTCATTTACCCAGTAGTTAGCGAACAAACCCTAAAAGATTTAGTCAAAGAATTTAAAGCCAACGGCACTGCCTACCGTGAAAAAGTACACACGGTAATTCGTTCTTCCTACAGCCGCCACTACCGACGCATAGTCCCAAAATTGCTTGCTGTTCTAGAGTTCCGTTCTAATAATGATGTCCACCGTCCGGTGATTCAGGCTTTAGAACTGCTGAAAAAATATGCCGATAGCAAACAAAGGTACTATTCACCAGAAGACGAAGTGCCAATTGAAGGGGTACTCAAAAGCGGTTGGCGGGAGATTCTCTTGGAGAAAGACCCAGACGGTAACGAACGCATCAATCGCATTAATTATGAAATTAGCGTTCTTCAAGTCCTGAGAGACCGATTGCGCTGCAAAGAAATCTGGGTTGTGGGAGCTAACCGCTACCGTAATCCTGATGAAGATTTACCTAGTGATTTTGAACAGCAACGGGAAACTTACTACCAAGCATTAAAGCAGCCGTTATCAATTGAAGAGTTCATCGTACCTCTAAAACAAGGGATGATGGAATCTCTTGCTACCTTAAATGATGGATTGCCCAAAAACCCATCAGTTAAAATTTTGACTAAAAATAACGGTTGGATTTGTCTTTCTCCTTTGGACAAACAACCGGAACCCGTGAATATTCTGCGATTGAAAACAGAACTCATTCGCCGATGGCCAATGACCAGTTTGTTGGACATTTTGAAAGAAGTTGATTTACGTATTGGATTTACAGAATGCTTCAAAAGTGTCGCATCACGGGAAGCTTTAGATTACGAAACCATACAAAAACGCTTGTTGCTGTGCTTATACGGTTTGGGAACCAATACGGGACTAAAGCGGGTGAGTGATGGTACGGACGGTATTAACTTTTATGACTTACGCTATATCAAGCGCCGATTTATTAACAAAGAGCAATTAAGGAATGCCATAACCAAAGTTGTAAATGCGATTTTCACAGCACGTTTAACTGAAGTTTGGGGAGAAGGGACTACTACTTGTGCAAGTGACTCCAAAAAGTTTGGAGCTTGGGATCAAAATCTGATGACGGAATGGCATATCCGTTATGGTGGACGGGGAGTCATGATTTACTGGCACGTTGAGAAGAAATCAACCTGTATCTACTCCCAACTTAAAACCTGCTCCTCCTCTGAAGTCGCTGCCATGATTGAAGGAGTGCTGCGCCACGATACAGAAATGACGGTGAAAAAGAACTTTGTGGACAGTCACGGACAAAGTGAAGTGGCATTCGCTTTCTGTCATTTGCTTGGTTTTCAGTTAATGCCTCGTCTTAAGGGAATTCACCGGCAGAAACTGTATCGTCCAGAAACTGGTAATCCAAGTGCTTACCCCCATCTACAACTGGTTTTGACTCGTCCCATCAACTGGGAGTTGATTCGCCAACAGTACGACCAAATGATTAAGTATGCAATGTTGCAAGAGGTTCTTTCCGAACCAGCTTGGTCTAAAAAATTAAATATCAATGACCAACGAGCGCTGACACCGTTAATTTACGGTCATGTCAATCCCTACGGAACTTTTCAGCTAGACCTGAGCAAGCGATTAAAAATTGACCGCAAACTGGAGGTAGTGTGATGAATTTCCAACGTACACCAGCCAAGAAGAAAGCCAAAGAATTGGCGAAATATTTGCGTGGCGAAAGACCGGATTATAACTATCTAAAAAGTATTTTTAAACATCTGCGTCAAGAACTGGAAGTAGAAGTATCAACTAAGACTAAAAAATTACCATACGTACCAACCGAAGAGGAAATTAAACGCTACTATGAAGCGGTTTGGAAAACCCGGAACGTACAGGATATGGTGATTATCAAAACTCTACTTTACACGGGAGTACGAGTCAGCGAACTAGTAAATATGCGGTTAGATGATGTAGATTTTAAGCGCTGTCAAATTCGGATTAATTCGGGTAAGGGAGGTAAAGATAGAATTGTTCCTTTCCCGGTTCCATTTAAAGAAGTTTTAGCAATGCACGTTGACCGGATGGTTCAACAACAAGCCACCTACCTGTTTGAGTCTAACTGGAAACGCAAGTATAGCGACCGAGGAATTAGAAAGATTTTGGCGAAGTACGCAGAAGAAGCGGGGCTAAGTAAGCCCATCTCACCCCACCAATTGCGCCACTTTCTGCTGACTTGGTTGAAAAAACAAGGGATTGATGATGCGTTAATCCAGCCGTATTCGGGGCATTCTTCCCGGCAATCCTTAGAAGTATATTCAAGGTTGAGCATTGGGGAAGCTCAAGAAATCTATGACCAAGTGATGGTGAAATTCCCTGTGTGAAGGGATTTCAGAGGCGTTGGCACTTCGTGACAGCTTCTCTAGCATTACCCCTAATACTAATACCATTTCTGTATGAAGCTGCGCTAAATTAAAATAAGGGTGCGTTTGGTTTAAAGGTTATGGGCTTGAGATTTAAAGTGGAGATTAAAGAAAGTCTTGAAGAATTGGAAAAAGCTGTTAAATACGCAAAAACGGCAAGCAACAAAGAAAGATTACAAATGCTCTACTGGCTTAAAAGTGGTCAACTCACAAGTCGGTTGGCGATAGCGAAGCTAACGGCTTAAGCCGTATCGCCAACCGTTTAGGAAGGGACGAAGCAACCATAACTCGTTGGATAAGAAGGTATAAAGACGAGGGACGAAGTGGGTTATTAAGTATAAAACAAGCCCCTGGTAAAGAACCTGCCGTCAGTGGAGAGAATTTAGAGCGCTTAAAACAAAAATTATGCTCCGAACAAGGTTGGAAAAGCTATAGCCAGATTCAACAATGGTTGAAACAAGAACTTGTTTCAACATTGCTTATAAAACTGTATACCAACTCGTAAGATATAAACTAGGAGCAAAGCTGAAAGTTCCCCGTCCGAAAAGTCGAAAACAGCATCCAGAAAGCCAATCTCACTTTAAAAAAAACTTCCTTTAGCCCTTAAATTCTTGCAGGAAGAATTTGGAGAAGGTAAACCACTAAGATATATGTGCCAAGACGTTACTCGCCTCGGACTAAAGACCATTCCTGGACGTTTAATTACGGCTCCTGGTGTAAAACCCGTTGCTATAAATCAGTGGGAACGTGATAATTTTTACCTATACGGTGTTGTTGAACCTTTAAACGGATACAGTTTTTTCTACGAATTTTCTCATGTGGATGGTGATTGTTTTCAAAAGTTTTTAGAGTTGTTATCAGTAGAACTTGGTTCAGATGTTGCAGTTGTACAATTTGACCAAGGCTCGTTTCATACAGTCAAAACACTTGACTGTCCAGAAAATATTATACCGATTTTTCAGCCGCCTCACTCTCCAGAATTAAACCCAATTGAGAGGTTTTGGGAGTTCCTCAAGAGCAAATTAAAGTGGGAGAATTTTAAAACCCTTGCTCAACTGCGAGAAAAATTAACCTCTGTATTAGAAACAATCACCCCAGACATGATTATTTCTCTAACCTCTTACGACTTCATTCTCGAAGCTCTATTTAGCGCATCTTCATAAAGAATTGGTATTAGAATTCCTTCGCTGGAATTTTCTCATGATTTACTGGCAGAAATTACAAAAACAACTTTAATTGAATGGTTTAAACCACCGCATAAAGCAAATAACTTGACAAAGAATATAAGCAAATATTATCAGTATACGGTTGCCATTACCTGTAAAAATCGGTTAGCTTGGCGCTGTTTGAAAATAACAACAAAAGGGATACGGGCGTATTTAATCCCTAATTAGCAGTTCCCATAATGAGCGCATTAATACAGAAACTTAAGTCGTTGTCTCAATTAAAATTGAATGCGATCGCCAA
Source organism: Plectonema cf. radiosum LEGE 06105 (assembly GCF_015207665.1). Taxonomy (GTDB): domain Bacteria; phylum Cyanobacteriota; class Cyanobacteriia; order Cyanobacteriales; family Nostocaceae; genus Rivularia; species Rivularia radiosa_A. Next base: position 17,784 of record NZ_JADEWL010000062.1, on the reverse strand, counting down.
TTATGCTGGTAACTTCTGGTCAAACTTGCTCAGTTTTTTACTGGTACCAGTCTACCTGCATTATTTAGGGGTAGAAGCATATGGTTTAATTGGCGGATTTTATGCAATGATTTCATTTGTTGGGCTGCTCGATTTAGGTTTAAGTGCAACTATTAAACGGGAAGTCGCTTTACGTAATGCTATCCCGGAAAAAGTTTTAACTATACCAGACTTATTAAGAACAACAGAGATAATTTACTGGTGTACGGGTACGGTAATACTTTTGCTGATGGTATTTCTTGCACAACCAATTAGCACTCAATGGATTAATGCCGAAAATATTGACTTAACAACTGTTAAATGGGCGGTGATAATTTTAGGTTTAACTGTAGCTGTTAGGTGGCCCGTTACAACCTACAGAGGAACGTTAATTGCGTTAGAAAAACAGGTACAGCTTAATATTTTGGAGGTAATATTAAAAACTTTCAGGGAATTAGGAGCGGTTATAATTTTAGTGATGATTTCGCCAACAATTATAGGGTTATTGCTGTGGCAAGCATTCATCGCAATTGTAGAAGTTTTATTAATGATGGTGTTTGCTTGGTGCTATGTGCCTAAAACGGAAAATCGAGCAAGCTTTAAGTTGGAAATATTGCAAGAAATATGGCGGTTTGCTGTTGGGGTAAGTTGGACGACGATAGTATCGATGATGCTATCACAAATAGACAAAATATTGCTTTCTAAATTCGTTTCTTTAGAACAATTTGGCTATTATATGCTAGCCAGTACCTTAGCTCAGAAAATCTCTCTAATATTTCAACCTTTTGTTGTTGCTATTTCACCACAAATCATAACATTAGCTGCTCAACCAGACGAACAAAAGTTGATCAATTTATTTCATAAAAGCAGTTTATTTATATCGCTAACTGTAATACCCGTAGCTTCTACATTTATATTTTTTGCCCCGATAATTCTAGAATTATGGACTCAATCCCCGGATGTTGCAGCACAAGCATCGAGTATCTTAGCAATATTAACCTTTGGTGCGATGTTAGATAGTATTTCTAATATTTCATCTCAAATACAGCTTGCAATTGGAAAACCACAAATAGCAGCTATTTTTAATAGTTTTAGCGTGGTTTTGGTAATTCCAGCAATGTTATATGTAGTTCCAGAATTACACTTGCTTGGAGCAGCGTTAATTAAAACTGGTTTGAATATACTTTATTATTTAGTGCTGTCGAGAATTACACATTGCTACATTTTACATCAAGAATATCGACGCTGGTTGATACAAGATACGTTGATTCCTATATTAATGTGTTTTACGATTTTCTTTATAGTTTCCCAAGTACAGGCTCTTTTGATAGGAAAAATATTCACAATATTTTGTATATTAATAGGGATGACAGTAAGTTATGGAATCTTGTTGTTGTGGTATAAATATCAATTAAAAGTTCATAGCATTTTGGCGAGTAACTAATGTGCTTTTGAGGTAAAAATAATTATGAAAATTCTATATTTTCAAGCTCATCCAGTTTATGGTGCAACTGAAAATTATGTATATACTTTAGCTCAAAGATTGAATAAAGCTGATTTTCAGGTAGGAATTTTATATCCTGATGTTCCAGCACTTCAAGCTTTTAGCAAACTAGAGAATATTCAGCTTTTAGCGGTTAAATCTAAGTATTTTGCAGGTAATTTGATTCGTTACGCTTATTCTATTGCCAAAGAAATTAGGAAGTTTGATCCAGATATTATACATATTAATGACCCCAGCCCTTTAGGTGTGATTGCAGCACGTCTTGCTGGTGTAAAGAAAGTGGTAATTACACACCATACTCCTGAACTCAAAACTCAATATAATTGGAAGGGAAACTTAGCAAAAACTTTGACATTTAAGCTAGCAGATTACTTTATTTTTACTTCTGAATACGACCAAGAAATAGGAAGTAAGTTAGATAATATTCCTGCTTATAAATCAAAAGTAATTGCTTATGGATTAGATATGAATAAGTTTTCGCAAACTCAGGTTCAAAGAGATACTATTCGAGGAGATATTCGAGAAAAATTACAGATTCCTCAAAAGAATATTGTTATAGGTAGTGCTGGAAGATTAGAAGCTCAAAAAGCTCAATTAGATTTAATTAAAGCTGCAAATATTATTTGCTTCAAGTATGATCATGTTACCTTTGTTCTTGTCGGAGAAGGAAGTTTAAGAACTCAATTAGCAACTCAAATCAACAATTTAGGTTTATCAAGCAAATTTTTGTTACCTGGATTTGTAAATAATATTGAAGAATTTTTATGTGCGGTTGATATATTTACTATGTCTTCACTATTTGAAGGCTTATGTTACGCTGTGGTGGAAGCTGCTGCAATGAGTGTTCCAGTTGTAGCTACGGCTGTTGGAGGTATGCGCTATTCTGTAGCAGATAATGAAACGGGTTTTTTAATTGAACCTAGAAGCCCTGAAAAATTAGCAGAAAAGATAAATTTTTTAATTGATAATCCGGATATTGCTCAACAGATGGGAGAAAAAGGTAGAAAACGGTTTATGAAACTATTTACTGTAGAGCGGATGATTTCTCAAACGGAAGCAATTTACTATCAATTATTAGAAAATAATATAGAAAAGTTTGTAAAACTTGGAATCAATGTTTGAATATTAATAAATGAAAAGCCAACCTATTTTGTCTCCCAAATTTACCATTATTATCCCAACCTACAATCGAGCGCATTTAATTAAAGATGCAGTAGAAAGCGTTCTCAATCAAACTTATAAAAATTTTGAATTAATTGTTATTGATGATGGTTCAACAGATAATACTAAGGAAGTTTTAGCAGATTATCAAGATAATATCAGGTATATTTATCAAGATAATCAAGGACGTTCGGCGGCTCGCAATCATGGTATTAAATTAGCTAAGGGTGAATATATTGCGTTCTTAGATTCCGACGATGTTTGGTTTCCAGATAAACTTGAACGTCAGGTTCCTATTTTAGAATCTGCACCCGATAATGTAGTTCTGGTACATGGTTATAAATGTATGGTTGATAAAAATCTTCAACCACTACCGGGGTGGGAATTGAAGCTTCGCAATTTATATTCTCTAGCTGAAAGAGGAGAAGAAACTTATTTTAATTACTTGAAATCTCCTTGTATTTTTACTTCTACTATTTTAGTCAGAAAAAAGATACTTTTAGAAATTAATGGTTACGATGTTTCTATACAAGGAAGAGAAGATTTAGATTTATATTTACGCTTACTTCTGAAAAATTATCGTTTTGCTTTTATTTCAAAACCTCCATTAATTAAATATCGCTGTCACGAAAATAATACTGATGAAATAAGGTCTAATTATAGTTATTTACAAGTATATGAAAAACATTTGAACCAATGTCTAAAACTTGGTGTCACAGATAGAATTACTGAAGCTAAAAAACTACTTTATCAAGCTTTGGCAAAAACTCATTATCGCTTGGGAAATTATCATCAAAGTAGAATTTATTGGCAAAAGGCTTTTATTAAAGATTGGGAAACAGTTTTAAATAAAAGTTTTTGGCGACAGTATTTTGGTTGTTGGATTCGTCAGATAATTTTAGATTTTAACAAAGGATAAGTTTATTTTAGACTTCAGATTGATGATAGTTTATATATGATTGAGAATCTCCCCCATATTTGTATAGATGGTACCTGTATTGTCACCGATACTAAAGGTGCTTCTGTATATGCTCTTTCTTTACTAACCGCGTTACAAAAATTATTACTTCCTATACGTTTTACCGTATTGATGCGTCAAGAAACTATTAATCGAATAAAAATAAATAATCCGAATTGGAAAATCAAGGGAGTTACAATCAAATCTACTCACCTTTGGCATATACTAACTTTACCGCGTATATTAAGGAGGTTAAACACTGACTTATTATTTGTTTTAGGGGAAACACCATTAGCTTTTGTACCAATTCCCTACATCCTAACTATCCACGAATTACCACATCTTTATCGCAAGCTGGTAGGAAATACAAATAAATCTTTATATCACCGTCTCAGTCAGCGACTTACTGAAATTTTCTTACCAAGTACCTGCCGTCAAGCTGCTCATTTACTCGCTATCTCTCGAAGTACAGCAACAGATTTGCAAAGAGAGTTTCAGATTAGCCGTCAAAAAATTAGCGTTACCTATGAAGGTGCGGATATAAGATTTTTCCAAACAGAATCTCTAACTAGTTCTAGTTACTTTAAAGGTATACCACATCCTTATTTACTGACATTTGCAACTGGAGACAAACGTGAAGTACCAGAACAAGTTGTACGTGCTTATGGTGAATGTAATTCCCAGATTCCCCATCATCTGGTAATTGCAGGAAATTGTTCGGAGTTGCAAAAATCGACGTTAGTGGAAACAGCAGTTAAACTGGATTGTTTGGATAAATTATACTTTACCGGATATGTCCCCGATGACGATTTACCTTTTCTTTACAGCAATGCAGATATCTATATTGAGATGTCCCGCTATGAAGGTTTTGGATTGCAAGTATGTGAAGCAATGGCTGCGGGAACTGCGGTAATTGCAACGGAAGTGGCTTCTTTACCGGAAGTTGTTGGTGATGGAGGTTATTTAGTTGAGTTAGGAGATACTCTTGCACTTATAGAGAAAATATTATTTCTATTGAAAAATCCGACAGAATTACAAAAAATTAGCAAACTAGCACAGCAGCAAGCAGCTAAATTTTCTTGGGAAAAATGTGCTTTAGAGACTTGGAATGTAATTGATAAAGTTATTTCTAAAGGAGTTATAAATCATGCAAATTTCTGATGTTAAAGAGATTAATAAATCTAATAATAAGAAGAATACACATACAAATACAAATCCTATTTTTATTTTAGGAATTACACCGAGATGTGGGACAAACTTTCTTCAAGATATTCTCTGTTTGCATCCCGATTGTGGTGCTGGTGCAGTTCGAGAAGATTTTTTATTACATTATGCCGATTTTATTCAAAGTTATATTAGTAATTTAAGTTATACTTGGCGCGGTTGGATAGATGATGAAGAGTTTACAAATTTACTTTATTCTAATATTGGAAATAGTTTAGTTTCATTTCTTAAAGAACAAACATCGGAAAAATGGTTAAATGTTGCTTTGCAAAAAGAACCGCTATTAAGTTACATATTTAAACCTTCTCCTCAAAGATTAGTTACTAAAACCCCTAGTGTTGAAAACTTGGATTGTTTTTTCAAACTTTTTCCAAATTGCAAACTGATAATTATAGTACGCGACGGTAGAGCCGTGACGGAATCATATGTAAAAAGCTTTAACGGTTATTACGAAATAGCAATGCGTGAATGGGCTAAAGCTGCTCAAGAGATTCTCAATTTTATTGAAAATAATCAAAATTATAAGAATCAAAAATTCTATGTAGTTAAATATGAGGATTTATGTAACAACAATAAAGAAGAATTACTCAAAATCTTCGATTTTCTTTGCTTAAATCCAGATTTATACAGTTTTGAAGAAGCAAATAAATCTCCCGTTAGAGGTTCATCATCTTTCCGAGGAAATGATAAATCTTTGCATTGGAAGTCAGTCAACAAAACGAATGAATTTAATCCAAATTCACGTTGGAGTCATTGGAATCAAAAACTGCATCAAAGATTCAATTGGATTGCTGGAGAGTATTTAGTTCAATTTGGCTATGAGAAAAAATGTGAGAATATGAATTATTTGTGGAAAGTTTGGAATCGCTTTGAGGATTTTAAATGGTGGGGGAGAAACAATATTAAGTCAATTGTTTATGTTTTAAAAGCTCAGGATGTTTTGAGGAAGATAGGCAACAGGGAATAGAGAAAATATAAAATCAATATAGGTACTTATAATTATGTTAACTCAACAAACAAGTAACCCCAATTTATGGAATCAAGTGTGGAGTCAGTCTTCTCATGAAAAAAGCGAGTTTTGGGAATGGGTAGAGCGCGAATCAAATGGTTTCAGAGGTACAAAAGTCCAGGATTATATTCGTACTAATGTAGGAGATATCAGTCAACTGAAAACCATTGAAGTTGGTTCGGGGTTAGGAATTTATAGTTTTATTTTTGCTCGTCTCGGTGCAGAAGTAACTTTATTAGACTACAGCAAACAAGCTCTGACTTTAGCTGAAGAATGCTTTCAAAAACATAGTTTAAAGGCAAATTTCATACTTCAAGATGCACTTTCATTAAATAGTGATTTACATAGTAGATATGATGTTGCAATGTCTTTTGGAACAGTGGAACACTTTCGCTATCCCCAACGTTTACAAATGATTGAAACCCATATTAATCTCGTGCGAAATGGTGGAGCTATAGTCATAAGCGTGCCAAATAAAGCCTTTTTTCCCCATGAGGTTTTAAAAGCTTATTTGCAAAGAAAGAATAAATGGGAATTGGGCTATGAAGGTGCTTTTAGTCGTAAAGAATTTTTTAAGCTTGCTCGTCAGCTTCAGCTTAGTAATTCCAAATTAATGGGTTCTGCATTTTTGAGTGATTTTCACAGATATGTCCAAATTTATCGCTCAACTCATATTTTCCAGAAAATTTTCGGTTCAAATATTTCAACTTCTGCAAATTTGCAAATTCGAGAAAAATCAAGTTGGCTAGATGATTATTTTGGTGCTGATTTAGTTTTGCTTGGTATTAACAGTCAAAAAATGATTTATGAACACAAATCCTAAAATACTATACCCCATCATTGATGGACAAGTTACGGGTGGTAATATTGTTTGTTTGCATCTAATCGAAGCAGCATTAAATCAAGGTTGGGATGTTTTAGTTAATTCACCTTCCGAAGGAAGATTTTGCGATATCCTTCGAGAAAAGAAAGTTAAAGTTTACCATTTGGATACTACTCGCTCTTTTAATTGGTTATCAGCAGTAAAAATGGCACAGTTAATCAATAAAGAAGATGTTTCTCTGGTTCACGCTCATGCTCCTTTTGCTGGTTCGATTATATCTGCTTTATCTGGGAAATTAGCTGGTGTACCTGTTATTATTCATGCTCATTTACAAGATTCTCTCAGTAGTAATTATTTCATCAGGAGCTATCAAAATCTAATGAACTATTGGACAAATCGGAACTGTTGCGATGCGATTATTGCTGTTTCTCATCAGGTAAAAGATGCATTGATTACAGAAGGTTTTGATTCCCGTAAATTCCATGTTGTACATAACGGTACTCATGTTAATCATCAGCAAATTAACACGGATATTTGTAACGAGTTAAATATTCCTGAAGATATTCCGGTTGTGATTCATGTCGGTAGACTTTGTAAAAGCAAAGGACAACATCTTTTACTTCAAGCTGCTGCAAATTTACATCAGTTGGGACAAGAGACTGTATATTTGATTGTTGGTAAAGACTTGGAACAAGATGGAGCCTATCTAACATATTTAAAAGATATGGCTCAAAAATTAGGAATTAATAATTTAGTTTATTTTTTAGGTCATCGTGCTGATATTCCTCAATTATTAGCTTTATCTGATTTATTAGTTTTACCTTCTTATACAGAGGGTTTACCTTTAGTGATTTTAGAAGCAATGGCAGCAGGTTTACCAGTTATTGCGACTCCTGTAGGAGGAATTCCAGAAGTTGTGATTCATCAAGAAACAGGTTTATTAGTACCTATAGAAGATGTTCCTGCTTTGGCTGATGCAATGCTTAAGTTGCTGCAAAATCCTCATGTTAGAAATGAGATGGGAAATAAAGGATTGGAGATGGTAAATAAAGATTTTTCTGTAGAAAAGATGTGTCGGGAAGTATTTGATATTTATGAGAAAATTGGGTTATTCCATAATTCTGATACTAATTAGTTATTTGTCTATTTTGTCCAAACAATTGGAATTGAAAGAATTAAGTAATCCAACGGAATGACCAAAATTGTCATCAAACTGCGCTCAATCTTACCCCAATTACCTTATCTACCCAAAGCTATTAAATTAGTTTGGCAGGCAGCAGGTTATTGGATGATTATCTGGGTAATTTTACTCGTTTTCCAAGGAATTTTACCCGCTATCGAAATTTATCTTGTCAAAACTGCCATTAATAGCTTTGTTGCAGTTGTCAAAACGGATATTCGCTCTACTAATCTGACTGCTGCTCTCATCTACATTGCAATTTTGGTGGGACTTTTGCTATTTGGAGGAGCGATCGCCAATTTCAATATCTGGGTGCAATCGCAAATTGCAGAATTAACTCAAGATTATGCTAGTTCGGCGATTCACCGTCAAGCAATTTCCCTTGATTTGGCTTTTTTCGAGAGTCCCGATTATTACAATCACCTGCATCGGGCTTGTGTGGAAGGCAAAAATCAACCCGTTATCCTACTAGAAAATTTAGGAGAATTGGGTGTAAGTACCTTGACGCTGTTATCGGTAGCTGTAGTGTTGCTACCTTTAGGTATTTGGCTACCCTTGGGATTATTGTTGAGTAGTTTTCCGCCGTTTTTTGTCATGTATAAAAGCAATCAAATTCAAAATAAATGGCGATTGCAAAATACAATGACACAACGCTACATTGAATACTACGAAAATCTCCTTATAGAAAGCGAATTCGCCGCCGAAGTACGCTTATTTGCATTGGGCGATCGCTTTCACGATGAGTACCAAAAGCTACGGCAAAAGTTGCGAACTGAGAAAATGCGGTTAATGCGATCGCGCAGTCTGGCTCAATTTCTTGCGAGTTTTTTATCCTTAGTTATACTTGGTATTGCCTTGAGTTGGATGGTGTCACAAATGGCACGGGGTAAACTCAGTTTAGGCGATTTAGCTTTGCTGTTACAATCCCTCTGGCTTGCCCAAGGATTGCTCCACAGGTTACTGAGAACCTGCGGTAAAACCTACCAAAATTTACTTTTACTGCAAGATTTATTTGAATTTATTTCCCTACAACCATTGTTGACAAGCAAAGATGGAGAATGCAAACCGCATGAAAATGTCAATTTGGGTTTAAGTAAGGGGATTTGTTTTGAAGGGGTTAGCTTTGCTTATCCCGGCAGTCAGCATTTGGCTTTGGATGATTTTACTTTAACTATTCCCGTAGGACAAATAGTGGCGATTGTTGGTGAAAATGGAGCGGGTAAAAGCACCCTGAGCAAATTAATATGTCGTTTTTATGACCCAAAGGCAGGTAAAATTACTCTCGATGGCGTAGATATTCGCGATATCCCCACAACAGAACTACGGCAATTTTTCAGCGTTATGTTCCAGTTTCCCGCTCGTTACCACGATACAGTCACGAATAACATGATAATGGGAGCTTTAAATACAAATCCCACACCCGCGCAAATTGATACCGTAGCCCAAGCAACAGGAGCAGATATCACTATTCGGCAATTACCAGCAGGATATGATACTTTGCTGGGAAAACGCTTTGGTGGCACAGAACTGAGTGGAGGACAGTGGCAACGTTTGGCACTAGCTAGAGCATGGTTGCGTTCTGCACCGATAGTTATTTTGGATGAACCAACCAGTGCAATGGATACCTGGGCAGAAAATAATTGGCTGGGAAGTTTGCGGCAATTAGCTCAGGGTAGGACGGTAGTAATAATTACCCATCGTTTGACTACAGCCCAGCACGCAGACACAATCCATGTGATGGCACAGGGAAAGGTGGTAGAATCGGGAACCCATCAGCAGTTATTAGCTAAGGGTGGTAATTATGCTCAATCTTGGCAGTTACAATTGGAAGCAGAAAAAGCGTTGAGTTAATTATGCCAAAAACCAAAGCAATTATCCTCACAGAAATTATTTCCCCTTACCGCATTCCACCTTTTAATTACTTGGCTCAAGATGAAGAGATTGATTTAACAGTCTTCTTTTTCGCAGAGACGGAAAGCCGCAGAAGTTGGTTGGTAGAAAAGGAGAAAATACAGTTTAATTATCAAGTGTTATGGGGTTTACAACTGGGTAAATCTTATCAAAGTGCGCCGGTTTTTCTCAATCCCGATGTTATTTATCAATTGTGGAAGCAACAACCCGATGTCATTATCTGCGGGGGATGGCACCATTTTACTCATTGGTTGGCTTTAGTTTATGCAGAGATGACGAAAACTCCTCTGCTGATTTGGAGTGAAAGTACGCTCAAGGATGAAAGGTCTGTAAGTATCATTAAGCACAAGCTAAGGACTTGGATTATCAATCAAGCTGATGGCTATATTATACCTGGTAAGGCTCAGAAAAAATACTTACTAAATTTGGGAGCGAGGGAAGATAAGATTTATATAGCAGCCAACGCTGTAGATAGTGTTTTCTTTACTTCCCAAGCCCAGGTTTACCGTCAGCAAAAGGCAATTTGTCAAGAAAAACTGGGAATTAGTGGATGTGTGATTCTATACATTGGTCGGTTAATTGATGAAAAAGGTATTCCAGAATTATTAGAAGCATTTGCCAAGCTTTCAGGAAATAAGCAGGTAACATTAGTTATTGTTGGTGATGGTTCGCGATTGCAAGATTATCATTCATATTGTCAGCAAAATCATCTCGATAATGTTGTGTTTACTGGATTTCAACCCCAAAGCACTTTACCGCAGTATTACGGGATAGCCGATATTTTTGTTTTCCCCACCAGAAGCGATACTTGGGGACTAGTATTGAATGAAGCGATGGCTGCTGGTTTACCTGTTGTCTGTTCCGATGCTGCGGGTGCTGCGGATGATTTGGTTGTGAATGGAGGGAATGGCTATCTTGTACCAGTGGGTGATGTGGAAAAGTTAAGTGAGGCTTTGCAGATATTGGTAGAAGATGAGAGTTTGAGGGAAAAGATGGGTTTGCATTCTCAAGAGATTATTGCTGATTATACCCCGCAGAAGATGGCGCAGGGGTTGAAACAGGCGATTTTGGGGTCATTACAGCACAACAGAATTACGAGTCAACCAAGATGCTAACTCATCTTGAGAGATGTTTCCTTTGGCTAAGTTATGTCCTTTACGCTTACATCGGAATGATAAAAAGTATGTGCAAAAAAACTCTGCGTTCCTCTGCGCTTACCTCCGCGTCACTTTGCGTTAAAAATATATAATTCCGATACAAACGGATTTGATATTAATCATCATATCCATTTCTCAACAAGAAAACTGCCATCACTACAAAGCCTATTCGTTTATTTCCATCGACAAAACAATGATTTTTCACCAATCCATATCCGTAGGCTGCTGTTAAATCGTAGATATTAGATGATGGGTTCATAGTATGCTAATTGTTGAGGACGGTATAGGGTTGATTCCAAAGCTCCCTGATCTAAGATACCAGAACATCCCCCATAGTCTTTAATGACTTCTATCTGGAGAGCAATAACTTCTTTTATCGCCAACCTTTGGTAGTTGGGAGTATTGTAACTACATTATTATAACATCTTATTCCTATTCCCCATTCCCTATCAATTCATCCAAACTATCCGGGAAAGTCCCTCCTTCAAGCATTTTCGTAAATACTTGATAGCAATCATTCTTTGCTCCTTCCTTACGGGGAAAACCCAACCATACAATCACAATAGCCTTTAGTTCTGAAGTATCAAAAGCCCGAAAAAACAATCGATACCTTTGAGGTAAACCCATCTTCTTCACTCTTCCATAGCGCTTCAAGGCTCCTGTCAAAGCGAAATAGCTGGCAATTGGATCATTTGGTATTTTAGTTTCAATTGCAACGGTGATTGCTGCAAATAGCTTCACAGTTGCATGGGTTTTAAACTCAGCTTCTGACAGCTTCTCCCGTAAATCGGCAACCCGATTTAATAATTCTTGATACTGAACTCCAAATAACTGGGGGTGAAAATAAATTTGCCAATTGTTGCTGACAAACTTAACCATCTTCCTGGGAATCTGACTCTAATTCCACACCGTCAATTAATTCGTGAGCAGTTTTAGACATCTCGGTTGTATAAGGCACTAATGTATTATCTTTCAATGCTTCTGTCATCGCAAAATCGAGAAACAACCGCATCATTAAAGAATCTTCGTCCGAATCATCATCAGATTCAGGAATAATTCTGAGAATCGCAGTATCGGGGGACAATACCTCTATCCAGCCCGAAGCATTAGTAAATTGGGGGTGTTCGCGGTAAAAATCCGCAGGTAGCCGAAATCCAGTACTATTACCAATTTTGGTACTGCGAATCCTGTAGGAGTTGCTCATATTTATGTATGTACGTTATGTACTTACATGATAGAACATAAATAAATGGGGAACAGGGAATGGGGAATAGTGTTTTGTTGAGTGTATAACGCGATGAAAAAATTTGAACGTAGTAATAAGTTATTGCAGAATTACGCACTAACTCAAGCCAATTTACAAAGCTAACTGGCGTATAAAAAGTAAATCTTATAGTAAGTAAAAACACTTAATTACTTTTGACGAAAGCCATTTTATCGCGCAAAATATGAATTGGCTTATATATTTCCACTATTCCCTATTCCCCATTCCCTATATTTATGAACTCTATTCTTAATCAAAAACTATCTATCTCAGAAAATGCTCTCTCGCAAGAACTTAACGGGGAAATAGTTCTATAAAATATCGAGTCGGAATCTTATTACACTTTAAATCCTGTAGGAAGTAAGTTTTGACAGTTGTTTTTTGATGAAAAGTTTATTAAAAAAGCCAATGAGCTAACATCTTGTGAAGTTAAAAAGCCCTAACTACTGCCTTTTCCATAAGTAAATCAACACCATCAAACCGAGTATCTTCCTGCAAACTCTGCAACCAATAAGCAACCACCAAAGTTTTCTCTAATCCCATCAATTTTCCGGTATCAATTTTCCCAGATTCTAAACATTTGAGTAAATCGGAGCTTTTCTTGCAGGGTAAAATCTGGGTTTGACAGGTATACTTAGATGCTACCCTGCGGGAAATCCTGCGGATTACACTGGGTTCAGCATGACATAAAACGGTACTTTTCAAACAACCTCTTAGATTCTTGACTTCCGCAGCGTGTTGTCGGGAATCTCGCAACTGTTATAAAAAGGTTAAAATATAGAATATAACTATAAATACCAAGTTAAGCAAAAATATATGGTTAGTTTAAGTCTTTCAAAAAACTATGAAGCTGAATCTTCTAAGCTGACTTACGGCGTGCTAATTGAGCAAGAACAAGATGGTCAATTCAGTGCAAGCGTACTAGGGTTGTCAGACTATAAAAGTTTAGGTAAAACCGAAGATGAAGCGGTATCAAAGTTGCAGCAAATTTTGCAAGAACGTTTAAAAAATTCAAAAATACTTACTTTAGAAATAGAATCAACACCAGATGAAGATTCTTGGAAGAATATATTTGGTATGCACAAAGATAACCCACTTTTTGATGAGGTACTAGCTGAAATAGAAGCAGAACGTGCGAAGCTAGATGCAAAAATGGAAGAGTATTACAAACAAATTGATGATGAGCAAGGATGAGTCAAAGTGACTACTATATGGGTGCTGGATACAGATCATTTATCGCTTATACAACGGGGCTATCCAAATGTAAAACAGCGTTTCGATGAAATTGGTCTTGCATTCATCGATTACAGTTGTAACATTGGAAGAGCAAATGAAGGGATGGCTTAATCTTATTAATAAGTATAACGATCAACCTTCTCAATCCGAAAAATTGATATTAGCTTACAAAGGTATGAGAGATAGTATAGAGTATATAAACAAAATTACTTTGCTCGATTTTGACCAACTTGCTCACGATTGTTACAAAGAGTTAATTTGTCAGAAAGTTCGTATTGGTACTAGAGATTTACGTATTGCTGCAATTACGCTTTCTAGAAACGCCATTTTAGTTACCCGCAACAACAAAGATTTTAGCAAAGTTCCTAATTTAAGAATCGAAGATTGGACAATATCTTAATTACTTAGTTAAATTCAGCCACGATAAATTACTTGTGCGGACAAATAATCAATTAATCAGCACCTGTCAATCTACATATTTTCCCTTAATTCAAAAATAAAAAGGCGCCACTCACTTCGTTCAAATTCAAAATTCAAAATTCAAAATTGAAGAGGTATTTTCAATTTTCTCAAATCTACATATGATTGTAGTATATCCAAAAACTTGTAACGACGAAAACAAGCTTGCAAATTACCATTTCATAACGCAAGCCACATCCTCCAAAATCGCATCACACAGTTGAGGCAGTGCGTTTAAACTGTCTGAACGATTGATTTGTCGTATCGGCACCATCTTTACCAAACGACCTAGATCCGCAAACTCGCGCCTTTGTCGATCTTTGTCTAATTTCAAAGATTCTGGGTATTTGTGTGTTAGTAAATGCATTAACCCCATTTGTGGAGAAATTGGTTCAATACTAGGAGCATTTAAAGTAGGCTGACGCTCCCCTAACATATATATACCAGCTAGGGGAAGGGGTTTGGAGTGAAAACGCCATTCTTCGGCACCATTTTGGTTGAGTTGTACAAAATGCTTATCAGTTTGGCTAAATACGCGCGGTAACTCTACTTCTGAACCGTAAACCGCATTTACCGCAGATTTCCACAGCCGTAGACGGGGATAACCTGGTTGAACCAGGAAGGAATCGCCACAGTCAGCCAGAACAGCAATGTCATCGGCTAAAATCGGATAGCCACGTTTTGCAAATGCTGCTGCGGTAGTTGATTTACCCGCACCTTTTGCACCGATAATACTTATGGCGTAATTATCTACTTTAATCACGCTGCTGTGGAGACAGATTTTTCCTTGTAATCGCAAAGCTGTACCGATAATGCAACCGAGTAAAATTGCAGTTACTTCAGCCAGGGGTACATTTGCCCAATTTATCCAGATTTGCTTACCATTGGGAGCAATTTCTACGTCTAATTTTTCCTTACTACCACCCAGAGACAAACAATAATAGATACCATCGGCTTTTTGTTGTGTGTACCAACCAGAGTGATACTCTTGATCTCGATGCGATCGCGTGGATAATTCACCTTCGACTAAATTAACTTCTACATCTACTATTGTAGTGGTTGAGGTGGGGACTAAAATTGGTAGCGGTAGGTTGGTGCGTAGGGTTAGACTGTAGACTTGGTAGTATAATGCCTCGGTACATAGGTACATTTATATATTTCCTAATTTTAATTTGGGTGTATTAATTTTAGTCCTTTAGCTTTGTCATTTTTAGCACCAGGTGGTTTTTGCAATCTTAAATGAGCCAAAATAGATGTACTTAAAGCCAATTAAGTTCAATACAGATGGTCATAATCATTTACCCCGATTGCAAACGACCATTTGCACCACATGATATAACCACATAATTAACCTAAAATAAATTTTCAACTCCACACCCGACGCAAATTTAACACAAAACCCGGTAAAACTTCCTCACCAGACAAGGATTCGGGATTTTCTAATACTTCCACAGGTAAACCCTGACGATAAATTTCTACCTGTTTTTGCTGCGGATCTAGTAACCATCCCAATCTCGCACCATTTTCAATATATTCCCTCATTTTTTCTTGCAACGGCTCAATTCGATCCGAACTAGACCGTAATTCAATCACAAAATCGGGACAGATATTCGCAAAAGTACCTTTTTGTTCTCCACTCAACCCATCCCAACGTTCTTGACTTACCCAACAAGTATCGGGAGAGCGGGTTGCACCATTAGGTAAAATAAAGCCAGTCGAAGAATCAAAGGCTTTTCCCAAATCGTCGTTGTCTTCGTACCAGCGATATAGTTGTCCGCTAATACTGAAATTGCGTTCCCCAGTTTCCCAACCAGTTGGTGGATTCACAATTAATTCTCCTCGTGCTGTTCTTTCCAGCTTCAAATCTCGGTTTGCTGCACTTAGTAGTGTAAATTGTTCTTGGGTAACATACAATCCGATTGAGGATGGTAAGTTCAAAGGTAGAGTTTGGTGTTGGGAAGCAGGTGTTTGTATCATTTTGACCTCTTTGAGAAGGCGGGATTTAAAAAGTGTTCCGACCCAATTGAATCATATATATTGATATTTTACGATAGCTTAAACCGCGATATAAACAAGTAAAACATATATCAACGTAACCCCGCGACATCTTCTAAAATGCGATTGCACACCTGAGATAACCCAGCTAAACTATCCTCAAGGGTGAGTTGTAGTATTGGTACTGCATTTGCCAAATATCCTAATCTCGCAAATTCATGCGATCGCATATCGCGCTCTAACTTCAATGATTCTGGGTATCTATGGGTAATTGGCAGGAGAAACATTTGTAAGTCTCTCCACCATTGGAGAAGGAAATAAAATAAATTCAAGCTGCGCGTTCGCTCGATTTAGCTCCCTCTCCCTACTAGAATTATTCTTGTGAAGGCTAAACGCTTATAGTGTTTCCCAACTTCATCCGTATTATACGGTGCAGACATCTCAAGGACGCGGTGCCTTGAACACTAATTTTGGTTATAATGGTTTAATGATTTTTTCTCTAAGTAGGTCGGCGTTGAAAATTGTAATCAGGACAAGGGAATAGGGAATAGGGAATAGGGAATAGGCAGTAGGGGTAAGACTTTGATGCCAGTTTATATTCTGTTACATAGTTAGTTTTATTTGTGCCGACTTACTTATATAGAAAATAACTGTCAAAAAATGAAAGTGTTGTCAAGGACTAGATAAATTTAAATGGCTCAATACAAACACGATAGATTCTTCAAAGTCTATATTCAATCTCTATATAAGACGAAAGGGGATACTTTACAAAACATCCAAGTTCGCAACGATGAAGACCTCGAAATTGATTTGATGTTTATGGGGCGAGAAGATATCGGATGGCAGCAAGAGAATTTAGGTTTATTCGACCAATTAATGCAAGAGCATCCAACAATTATCATCGAACATTATAGCTCCTATTTAGAAGAGACAGATATTAGTCAATCGGTCACTCGAAAGAATTTATATTGGACGCAAAAGCAAAAAGAACTGGTAGAAAATGCCAAAAATAAAGAGAAGTTGACAGGTCGAGACCGACTATCGAAACAGGCAAAACAACAAATAGAAAATCAAAATCCATTTACTTGGATACTGACGGTAAATTGCAGTGCAAAACTATTGAAATTATCTGGCGCTCAACCGGCGGCGGAATTAGGCATTGGTGTATATCGACTTCCTCAAATTTGGCGGATGGGAATTGTAATTATCGAGCAATTGGTTGATAGTCCTGACACGGTTTGGTTGAAAATGTTGGGAGATTTTGAAAGCGCTAAGATTGCTTTTGAATCAATCAAGCAGTTATCGCCGACTCGTAGAGAGAAAAATGATATAATCAGTGCATGTATTAAATATTGTGTTTATCTAAGAGACATACCTGCTGATAACTTGACTATAGAGGAGAAAGATTTTATGAGAACGATGACAGAAATCGATGCTTGGTATGAAGCACAAATGAACAAGGCTGAGTCAAAAGGCAAACTAGAAGGCAAACTAGAAGGCATGATTGAGTTAGCAAGTACTATAATTCGAGTCAAGTTTGGGGCTGACGTTCTCACGCCACAGATAGTTAGTCAGCTGCAAAAGTTAAACGCCAAGCAACTTGATGATTTTACGGCAGCAATGCTTAATTGGCAACAGCCTCTTGAAATGGAGGAATGGCTCACTCGTGACGAAACAGTTTAAACGAAAAGCTTTGTTGTCGAAAGTCGAAAAGGTATAAATATGTCGGTTCCTCGTTAAAGGCGCCCCACGGCTCATTAGACATCTCCAAAAAATAATTAAACTCTGATAAAATAATATAAAATGGTGTTTTTATCGGAATCTTATGACTAGTCTATTAGATTATATTGAAAAGAATCCTAAAGAATCACAGCGTTTGCTAGGT
>NZ_JADEWL010000254.1 GCF_015207665.1 Plectonema cf. radiosum LEGE 06105 | reverse complement strand
CCATCTCCCCATCCCCCCATCCCCCCATCAATCCAAACGATTAATTTAAATTAAAACATATCCGCTGGATCTGCTGACTGGACTTTACGAGTTGCGATCGCGCCGGAGATGGCACACATAATTACGGTTAAGATAAATACGGTGGTTGCTCTTGCTATGGTCATGGCGATCGGTAAATTGGTAGCTTTTTTTGTCAGTTGATAAAGTCCCAAAGGTAGTAGGGAACCGGGGATAAAACCTAATAGTGCTAAAATTAATGCTTCTTCAAATACTATACCTAATAAGTAAAAATTGCGATATCCCATTGCTTTGAATGTGGCGTATTCTTTCATGTGAGCATTGACATCGGTAGAAAGAACTTGATAAACAATAATTACGCCGACTATAAATCCCATTGCAGTCCCCAAACCAAAGATAAAACCAATGGGAGATTCTGTTGACCAAAAGTTATTTTCAAATTGGATAAATTCTTCATGGGTAAGAACTTTAATATCGTCAAAATCTCTAAATCTATATTTTAAATCATTTGCTATTTCTACGGAGTCATAGCCTTTTTCTACATTAATCAAAGCGAGATTAATGCTGCTGGCTTTTCGTTTGGGAAATAATCTCAAAAAATTATCCCCGCTAGTAATTAAATTACCATCCGCACCAAAAGAAGTTCCTAAAAAAAACAGTCCTCTCAGGTTTACGCTCCGTCCTTCAATTTCTGTATTTACAGTTTTTCCTTGTTCAATTTGAGCTATAACTTCTGTATATTTTCCTTTGGTTCCTCTATCAAATAAGTAAGTATCTGGTAGCTTGATTAATGGCAATTGTTGCTTTAATTCTGGTAAATTCAAAGCTGGTTCATCTGGCTGGATTCCTAATACTTGAATTGTAGTTTCTTTGCGAGTTTGGGGATTTTTCCATTTCACAACATTCACATACATGGGTTCGGCTGATTTCACCCCCTTTATATCTTTTGCTTGATATAATCTTCGTCGCGAAAATGTCGATAAACTCTGCATATTTTTAGCTTTAGGACTAATCAATACAATATCTGTATTTAAAGACCTATTTAGTCGAGTATTACTATCAAATAATGCTCCTTGGAAACCAAGCTGCATAAACATCAAAACATCAGCAAAAGCAATACCCGAAATTGCTACTAATAATCTACCTTTTTCATGATTTAATTGCAGCCATCCTAAAGGAGTCCGCCGCCGTAATTGTTGAATCAACCCAATCATAATTAATTTTAGATTTTAGATTTTAGATTTTAGATTATTTGCACAGAAGTCGGGTTTTTATTACAATTGTCTGATATCACAGATATTTATCCTAAAAACCCGACTTCTCACCGAACAAGCTTTTCCCTCGCAAGCAATTCAGAGCATCTTGCTCGCTATTTATTCCTATAAAACGATTTATTCCTAGGGCGCGACACGTTCCCACTACTTATTAATATTTACTTTCCAACAGAATATTTTTGATAAAAACTTTTTAGATTCAGCAAAAAACAGCAGATAATTATTAACCACTATTTGATATTATTGCTCAATTCTTACTTCAACTTGCAAATTAGTAAACTTGCTTGCTATCTCCTTAGATTTATTATCCAAACGTATACGAACTTCTACAACTTTTGCATCAATATTCTCGCTGGGGTCGGTATTTATAACACTTTGACGACGTATTTTGGAACCAATCCAATCCACCGTTCCTTGTAATTCACTTGGTAAAGAATTACTGGTAATTGTCGCTTTTTGTCCGATTTTAACTTTACTAATATCTGTTTGATAAACTTCCGCATTCGCATACATCTGAGAGGTTTGTCCTATCTCGACAATCCCGTTATTTGAAACAACTTCCCCCCCACGAGTATGTATTTCCAAGACTTCACCAGCTTGGGGACTCCGCACGTATACTTGTTTGAGCTTCTCTTTAGCTTGATTTACAGCCGCTACAGCATCGTTAACTTCGGCGGATGCTGCTTGTACATCTACTGAACGCACTTCTGAAACACTGTTTAATGTCGCTTCCGCTTCGCTAATTTGCTTGCTTCCAGTACTGTTTATCCGTTTTAAAGCAGTTTCGGCTTCGCTAATTTGTTTGGTTCCTGTCGCTTCAATTCTTGTTAAAATAGCTTTTGCTTCACTAAGTTGTTTCTGGGTGGTTTCCATCCCTAAACGCTTGCTATCAAAAACCGAGCGAGATATAGCACCATCCTTATATAGTTTTTCATAGCGTTGATATTCGGCTTGTGCGTTTCTCACTTCCGCTTCAATTCTCTCAATTGTCGCTTGTTGAGCCGCAATATCCCCTTCTAACTGAGCCTTTAAGCGGATAACTGCATCAGCTTGACTCGCTCTGTCACCCTCTAATTGTGCCTCTAAACGAGCGATTGTCGCTTTTTGAGCCGCGATATCACCGCTTTTTGCTCCCGCTCTCACTTTCGCTAAGTTAGCTTGAGCAATTTTTACCTGTTGTTCGGCTTTAACAACATCTGATTGCAGTCTATCTTTGTTATCGAGAACTGCAATTATTTGTCCAGACTCAACTTTGTCTCCCTCCTTCACCAAAAGTTGTTCGACTCGATTTTCTTGACTTGATGTCGGTGCAGAAACCTTAACAATCTCTCCTTTGGGTTCTAAACTTCCTAAAGCCGTAATGACGGTAATTTCAGGTATCCTAACTTCAGCTTCTTTTGCTGCATTATTTTCCGCTGTCTTAAATTGCCTGTAAGTCGTGACACCACCAACAGCAATTGTTGCGGTAATTAACACCATCAACAGCTGCCGAGAACTCGGTTTAAACGAGAAACTATTATTACTATTCGCTGCTGTATCGCGCACCATGGGTGCCTCCTGGATACGATAAGGATAAAAATGGACTAATCGGTTTAGCTATACCTATAAACTAAACTGTATAGTACAATAATGTCAAGGGATATCTAACCAAAGTATGAATTCCCTACTCCCGAATCAACTACTCCCTATGAAAGAATCACAATTATCCGAAAAAGCCGAAGTTATTTTGAAAGGAGCAATACAAGAATTTTTAATCCATGGCTTTGCAGCTACAACCATGGATGGAGTTGCAGCCACAGCTAAAGTATCTAAAACAACGGTGTATAGCTATTTTCAGGATAAAGAAAGTTTATTTTTAGCTTTAATTGAGCGATTAATACAAAAGAAATACCAAGCAGTATTTAATCCCCAAAAAGCTCAATCAATTCATATAGAAGCAAGCATTGTTCTGCATCGTTTAGCAAACAGTATGTTAGAAGCGATGATGGGCGACCAAGAAGCGCTAGGATTATTAAGAATAATTATTGGTGAATCAGGACGTTTCCCCCAATTAGCCCAAGCTTTTCTGCGTAACTTTCAAAAATCGGTTTTAAAAGATTTAACCCAATTATTCGAGTCTCGTACCGAGCTAAATTTACCCGATGCAGAAGTAGCAGCCAGAATATTCATGGGTACATTTATGCACTTCGTGATGACAAGTGAAGTGTTACACGGTAAAGATATTATGCCAATCGAACGAGACAGGCTAATTAACAACTTAATTTATTTATTAACGAGCAATCAAACCGTTACAGCTACAAAACATAAGTCTAATAGATGTAACCGTAGCAATTCGGGTAAATTCGAGCCAGATTACAAATCTGAGCAAAAACGTTTACGTTCCATGAGACTTACTGATACAGCTTGGGAAAAACTAGCGTTAATTGCAAAAGAAAATCAACTCAGCCGCAGTGAAGTTATTGAAATGTTCGCTCGTGGTGAAGGATTGGAGGTTAAGGAATAATTTTTGTATATACATGAGAGTAATACAATTTCAGCTTTGGATAATTTTGTATATACACGGGACGGTGGACAGTTGACAGTTGTTATTTTCCACCATCCACCATCTACTAACCACTATCTACTAACCACTAACCACCATCTACTAACCACCCATAGGTTATAACCAACATAACAAGGGGTTTAAACTGTAACTTAATTTCTTGACACAGTTACCCATTAATACCCAATTTTGGGTAACTATTCGATAAATGTTTCGGTTTTGTTGGATTTTCACTACTCCCTGCATGGTCTAATAAGCAGGGATGCTTCTATATCATTTAAGAAAACAAAGAAATGCCAAAAACAGACAGATGTTTTAAAGTCTTGCCCGCCTCAGCAAGAATTAGACCGTCCTTCAAGCATAGGCGGAGAAAACTTGGTTGGAATATCTCTCAAGCATACGCATCATAATGGATTAAGGAGTTGCCGTGTTACTTGGATTCAAAACTGAACTAAAGCTAAACAACCAGCAGCGCACGGTATTGATAAAGCATTGTGGTGTAGCGCGTCATGCATGGAATTGGGGTCTAAATTTAACCAAGCAGATTCTTGACCACAACAAAGCCAATCCCGATGCCAAAATTAAGTTTCCTAGTGCTATTGACCTACACAAGTGGTTGGTGGCATTGGTGAAATCCGAGAATGAATGGTATTATGAATGCTCCAAATCCACACCACAGCAAGCATT
>NZ_JADEWL010000061.1 GCF_015207665.1 Plectonema cf. radiosum LEGE 06105 | reverse complement strand
GAGGTGGGGAGATGGGTTAAGTAATCGGCGGTTAAAACCGCTACTACACAAGCAAAGTCCACCTGCGTGGACTTAACCTATTTTAAACCCGTGCAGACGGGTTTTGTTTGTTTAGCTGCGGTAATAAAGCGCCAGATAAATTTTCAAACATCACTGTCTCAAATAAGCGATTGCTTGCTTCCAGACTGTGATTTTTTGATTATCTTTTTCCATGACACAGAAACATTGTGAGTCTTGCCATAAAACTGTTCCTGCGATAATATCCCCAGTTATTAGCTTTAATTCAACCGATGTGTTTTCTTTGATTAACTTTTGAACTTGTTTGATGCTGGGTAGTGAGGTATCGAATTCTGTCAACATTTTGTATATCAATGGTAGATAGTGGTTAATGGATAGTTGATAGTGGTTGGTGGTTTAAAATACTTCACAACTAACCACTAACAACTAATAACTGTAATAATTCATCTATTAGACAAATGGCAATTGAATTTACTAAGTATCAGGGTTTAGGTAACGATTTTATTTTGATTGATAATCGCTCAAGTTCTGAACCTGTCGTGACTCCAGCCCAAGCAATTCAGCTGTGCGATCGCCATTTTGGTATCGGTGCTGATGGTGTTATTTTTACCTTACCTGGTGAACATGACACTGACTATACGATGCGGATTTTTAACTCGGATGGTTCGGAACCAGAAATGTGTGGTAATGGTATTCGCTGTATGGCTGCTTTTCTGGCTGAATTAGAAGGAGATGCTTTGAAAAGGGATACATACCGTATCCATACTCTCGGTGGTACAATTACACCTCAAATAATCTCCGATGGTCAAGTTAAGGTGGATATGGGAATTCCTAGATTGATTGCGGGTGAAATTCCGACTACTCTCGCTGCTGAAAATGAAAAGGTAATTAACCAAACTCTAGAAGTTGCGGGTAAATCTTGGGATGTCACCTGTGTAAATATGGGTAATCCTCACTGCATTACCTTTGTAGAAGACGTTACAGCAATTGAGTTAGAAAAAATCGGTCCGCAATTTGAACATCACCCAGCTTTTCCCGAAAGAATTAACACTGAATTTATTCAAGTTGTCAATTACAACTACGTAAAAATGCGAGTATGGGAACGCGGTGCGGGTATTACTTTAGCTTGCGGTACGGGTGCTTGTGCATCCTTAGTTGCTGGAGTATTAACAGGAAAGTGCGAGCGAACAGCTACCGTAGAACTTCCCGGAGGTCCATTATTAATCGAATGGTCGGAAATTGACCAGCGAATTTATATGACGGGGCCAGCCAAAAAGGTCTTTACTGGGAAATTTTAAGTTTATTTTAGAACCCGCGCAGGCGGGTTTGGTTAGTGTAGCCGCGACTTATAGTCGCCAGGTAAAGTATTAAATTAGACTTTCAACACATCCTCTTAGAAGTCGGGTTTTTAGATTAAGTCTGTGTAAGATAAGACAATCATTGTAAAAACCCGACTTTTCACCCCTACGAATGATAACGGAGACTATAACTTGAGTTCACCTGTGTTTAAATATCGCTTAGCGCTGCTAGCAAATATGATAATTATCATTCCTTTGGGTTATATAGTTAGATTTTCTCAAGGATTAAATCCAGCGTGGCTACATGATGCTTTAGGAGCCGTTGCCTACGAGATATTTTGGATATTATTATTTGCTTTTATTTTTCCAAAAGTTTCGCTGTTGCGGATTGCGATTGCAGTTTGTCTGGCAACTTGCGCTCTCGAATTTTTGCAGCTATGGAAACCACCATTTTTACAAGCCGCTCGTTCCACTTTACCCGGTAGACTGGTTCTAGGAAACACCTTTGTTTGGACAGATTTTCCCGTTTACTTCGTTGGTAGTTTTCTGGGATGGTTATGGGTACGCTTTCTCAAGGTTAAAGGTCAAAGGTTAAAGGTTGAAGGTTGAAGAATTTTTAACTACTAATTCTTAACTGATTATTTACCCAACTGTATCTTAAATATCTTGCAAAATTCTTGAAAATTTTTTATAGAGTACAAGGCTTTTATTAACTGTACAATCTAAAATTAGATTATGCGAAAACTTTATTTTTTACTTCCTGGGACAGATGGTAAATTTGCTTGTGGTGGTTTATGGGCAGAATTAAAAACTCTAAACCTTGCGAAACAAATATGCGATGCTGATGTGGTGACTTACCGTCAAAGAGAAAAAGACAAACTGTTCTTAGATGATGTACTTCAGCAGCAAAATTTAAACGATGTCATATTTATAATTAGCTGGGGATTTGATGTCGCAAAACTTGCTTCCCGTCTCAAGTCTTATAATGTTGTTTACCATGCTCATAGTGCTGGTTATGGTTTTAAACTTCCGGCAAATATTCCAATTATTACCGTTAGTCGAAATACTTTAGGTTATTGGGGGCAATTATCACCCCATTCTTTAATTTATTATTTACCAAATCAAATTAGCGATGAGTTCAATAATCGAAATATTGAACGAGATATTGATGTTTTAGTTTTAGCGCGTAAATCTTCGGAATATTTAATCAAAGATTTAGTTCCAGCATTGCGGCAAAAGTGTAAATTAGAGTTTGTTGATTATTATATAGATGATATTCAAGCATTATTTAATCGAACCAAGATTTATATTTATGATTCCGCTGAATACTGGGCGCAACAACGAGTAACAGAAGGATTTGGCTTACAACCGATGGAAGCTTTAGCTTGTGGTTGTCATGTTTTTTCCAGCATGAATGGTGGACTATCTGATTATTTAGACCCCGGATTTAATTGTAGTAAAATTGCCGTCTATTCTAAAGAATATGATATGCAACGTATTATTAAATTGCTGCAAAACTGGTCGGCTTTAACTTTACCTGAAAGTTTCTTCCAAGAATATCGTCGCGAACATATTATTCCCCGTTTTCAGATTATTTTAGCTGAATTAAATGATTTCTTTGACCATAAACAAAATCAGCCTTCAAATATTAAACCATTAACAAAAATACGGATGGCAAAATTATCTACACAAAGAATAATTAATAAGGTAAAAAAGAAATTGCAATAACACCCTTTCATCTTAATCCCCAATATATAAATTATGTAGAGACGTTGCAATGCAACGTCTCCCTAAATTTCAAGATGTACGAGTTTTTCCAGTAAGAATGAAATGATTATCGGTTGCAATGCAACGTCTCCTTAAATTTAGATATCTACCGATAACTCTGTGAAATAATAGTATAAAAATCAACTAATTCATACATCTTTAGAGGAGTAAATATAATGAGTCGTAGATTATTGGTAACAGGTGGTGCGGGGTTTATTGGTTCCAACTTCGTGCATCATTGGTGTGAAAAATATCCTTCGGATAGAATAATCGTATTGGATGCCCTTACCTATGCGGGAAATCGCGCTAATAATAGTTATTTAGAAGTAAAAGATAACTTTCGATTTGTCAAGGGAGATATTTGTGATGCTTCCTTAATTAAAGAACTTTTAGAAGTAGAAAAAATAGATACTATCGCTCATTTTGCTGCTGAATCTCATGTTGATAGGTCAATTTTAGGACCTGGTGCTTTTGTCCAAACCAACATTGTGGGAACCTACACACTTTTAGAAACTTTTCGTCAATATTGGTTAGCTAAAAATCAACCCGAAAATTATCGTTTTTTACACGTTTCTACCGACGAAGTTTACGGTAGCTTAAGTCCAAAAGACCCAGCTTTTACGGAAACTACAGCTTATGCTCCGAACAGCCCTTATTCAGCATCCAAAGCTGGTAGCGACCACTTGGTTAGAGCTTACTATCATACCTATAAATTACCCACAATTATTACTAATTGTTCTAATAATTATGGTCCCTATCAGTTTCCAGAAAAATTAATTCCCTTAATGTGTATTAACGCTTTATTAGGTAAATCATTACCAGTTTACGGTGACGGTAAAAATGTGCGAGATTGGCTTTATGTTGGAGACCATTGTATTGCTTTAGATGTAGTGATTAATCATGGATTACCAGGAGAAACTTATAATATCGGTGGTAATAACGAAGTTGAAAATATTAACCTCGTTCATATGTTATGCGGATTAATGGATAAATTAGCTCCCGAATTACCACTAAAACCCTCAGAAAAATTAATTACCTTTGTCAAAGATAGAGCGGGACATGACCGCAGATATGCAATTGATGCAACTAAAATTAAAACTGATTTAGGTTGGACACCTTCAGTAACCATTGAAGAAGGTTTGCTTCTAACCGTACAGTGGTACCTTAACCATGGTGAATGGTGGAAACCTTTATTATCTCAAGAATATCAGGATTATTATTGTAAAGTGTATGGATAGTGGATAGTGGTTGGTGGTTAGTGGATAGTGGATAGTGGATAGTGGATAGTGGTTGGTGGTTAGTGATGGATAGTGGTTGGTGGTTAGTAGTCTTAACAACCATCAACCATCAACCATCAACCAACAACTAACAAATTAATTAACAACACCAACGGGACAAGCAACATTAGTTCCACCTAATCCGCAATAACCGTTGGGATTTTTAGCGAGATACTGCTGATGATAATCTTCAGCATAGTAAAATTCGGAAGCATCAAGAATTTCTGTGGTAATATCCCCATAACCAGCAGACTTCAAAGCTTGTTGATAAGAATCTTTTGATGCTTGTGCTAACTTCTTCTGTTGTTCAGAATAAGTGTAAATTCCGGAACGATATTGAGTCCCAATATCATTTCCTTGACGCATTCCTTGAGTAGGATTGTGGCTTTCCCAAAAAGTTTTTAACAGTTGTTCGTAACTTACTTTTTTGGGATCATATACAACTAACACAACTTCATTGTGACCAGTCATTCCACTACACACTTCTTTATATGTAGGGTTCGGGGTTGAACCAGCAGCATAACCTACAGCAGTTGTATAAACTCCGTCCAACTGCCAAAATTTACGTTCCGCACCCCAAAAACATCCCATCCCAAATATAGCTTTCTCCATACCTTCGGGAAAAGGAGCTTTGAGACGATTTCCATTGACGTAATGTTTCTCAGGTACCAACATTGACTCTGCTCTTCCCGGCAAAGCCTCTTGGGGAGTAGGTATAGTCAATTTTTTGCCAAGTCCGAATAATCCCATTGCTTATAACTCTTATTTATGAAAAACGTCTTAATCTTACTTCATATTATTTTAAATACTTTGTGTCAAATCGTGCGAGTGTGGAAGATACGACAAAGGTCAAAGGTTAGAGGTTAAAGGTGAGGAGTTAGGAGTTAGGAGTTAGGAGTTAGGAGTGAGGAGTTAGGAGTTAAGAATTATCCCCCTTATCCCCCCATCCCCTTGTCCTCTTAACCGCGTCTAGCCCAAGCGGTACTGCGGAAAATTGTGATAAATAAAGCACCAGCAACCAGCGCTCCTAAATTCCACTTTACAGATTTTTTGAGTAAGTTAAGTCGTTGACTTGAACGTGCAACTTTTACTTGATTATCGAGTTGATTTTCACCTTGATTAATAAATGTAGAAACCTGCTGCTTTGCTTGTTGTAATTCTTCCGGACTTTTAATTTCTGGAGCGCGTCCCCCGTTCAAACGAGCTAAAAACTGTTGCATTTGAGCTTCAGTTACGGGACCATCCAAACCTTTTTTAACTTGTTCAATTACAGATTTTTGTTGATTTAATCTAACTGTAATTTGCTGATTATTCTGTTTATGAATTCTGACTGTATTGATAATTCCTAGAGGTACAGTTATAAAATATATAATCCCCAACAATAAAGTCAACCAAGATAGAATTTTGAGAATAATTGTTTCTTTTTTTTCTCGTTCGTTTAGTCCTGCTAAAAATACGAATGCAAAGCCAATTAAAGGAACTGCAACTCTTTCCACTAATGCACCAAAAGTTTGAAATTCCCAGTTAGGATTCATGAAATTGGCTGGGACAAACATTTCAATTACATCAAACAAAGCGAGTATTAAAAGTCCATAACCTACCCAGCGTACAATGGGTAAAGAATCTACCATTCCAAAGACGAATCTAGAAAGGTCGTTGGTAGTTTGATTCAAATTTCCGATTTGACCTAATAATGATTTGTTTGAGCGTTCGCTGTCAATTTGAGACATGGTTTAATGTAATTTCTATTAATGGGTTTATGTCTAATTTAGATGCAGGCAATTTAATACATGAAGAAAATCAACTAGCAAAAACGGTTCTAGTTATTATTCACAGATAGTTTTAGATTTAATTCGATATTTATGCAAGATATGACGAAAACATTACATAGAGAGAAATTAATTTTCTTCTATAAATGCTGCTATTTGTAAAGGTAAATCAGGTAAGTCAGAATTATTTTTTGGTTTATTGGGAAATGTAGTTACCAGAATTACTCTTACTAAAACCAACACAACAGCAGTAAAAATTAATGCCAATAAAGGAATACGAACTTGGTTCCAATTATTCATCAATCAGAACTCCGAGTAATTTGACTTTTTTCTTCCTGGTGTAAGAGTAACCAATAGAAACATCCAAAAATTAAAATACCTATCATTCCGTATAAATACGAAGCTTGTCCTCCATGCCAGTTATGAAAAGCGGCTTTATTTGATGCAGCGAATATTGTCAGCATTACTACCCTAATTGCGTTGATTACAAATCCAATTATTATTGCCACAATCGGGACGAAAAATCTTTTGCTGCGATGTATGGGAAACATTACTAAAGCAAGTACGGAAACACTGAAAATATAAATGATAGTGTCTAAACCAGAGCATTCAGTTGTTACCTCTACCCCACCATCGGGTAAATTAATGAAAACTCCTTGAGTAGTTACATCAAAGCCGCAATAGTGCAAAAGGAAAGCTGAAAACTTAGCGGTTAAAGGAGCAATATCTAATAATAAGCTAGCAATTACGCTGGGTACACTTAAGAAAAATAAGATAGTAAGTTCCTGCCAATATTGCTTTAATCCCTTAAAACCAGAAGCGAGTAAAGCAACCCCCAAAGCTGAAGTAAAAGATAAAAGACGCATTATATTACCATCAGCTAGGTTCGCACTTTCCCACAAAACCCAACTAATCAAGCCTATACCTACAATACTAGATACAACTTCACTTTCAAACTTCAAAGTATGGCGTTTTTCCCAAGTTAATGTTCCCACAGCAAATAAAAACAGTAGACTCATTCCTAAATGTCCAGTATCATCAGCCTTCCAGATGAGAGTTAAACAAATTGCTTCTAAACCCGCAGCAATTCCTAGCAGCCAATAACGAGTATCTTTAAGTATTTTGGGAGAGGCTATATCAGTTATATTCATTGCAAGTTGCGTTATCTGTATCTGTTTTTCGACGCAGTTTTAATCAGAAAAAATATTTAAATGTGCTTATAGATTACACATTCGTGAAATGTAGAGACGTAGCAATATACTTTGTCTCTACAAATCAATTCATTAGTAAGTAAAGAATCTGACGATTCTATCCCACGTGTTTATCCTCTGTGTAAGAGTAAAGTCAAGTTGTGTCAGAAAAAAATTTTATTCTAACCAGATTGACTTAAGCTTCAGATTTCGCAGCCTGCATTTGCTTACGCTTCCGCATGAATTGAGTTCCGAATGCACCTGCTGTCAGGGTTCCTAAGATAGTCATCGGTTCGGGGATTTCTTCAGAATTTTGAACAATCGGGATTTGACGCATTTGTACATTACCAGAATTAACAAATGTCAATCCTGTGACAAAAGCAGTGGGATTATTAGGATCTAGTCCTGCGCTGGTTTCAATACCTAAAATTCTGAATCTATCTACACCGCTACTAGCGAAATCGTAAGTATTTCCACCTGTAATATCGAAACCGGAATCTATATAATCATTGAGTGCAGCATCAAATAAAAACAGGTCATACAAGTCATCTCCAATACCAGTCGGCAGAAGCACAGAAGCAATGTTCGGACCGTTATCAACAATGTAGCTGTAACCAACAGCAATTACAGGGTCAATGAAGATTGGTACAGTCGGGTTTATAATATTGAAATCAAAGTTAAAACCTTCTTCAGTAATTACTGGTAGTAAGGGATTTTCTGGACTCGAACCTGGTAATTGACCGTTGCGAACCGCGAAAGACCAAACTCCAGGAACAGGTTCGGGAAGGTTGCTAGTATTTTGTAAATTTAATACTTCATTTGTACGAGAACCTGGAAGAGTAAAGAAGTTAGTCAAGTCGCCTGCATCAAAACCTGCTTGTGCTGGTGTTCCTCCAAATCCGTTGCTACCACCACTAGCATCTCCAGTTGTCCACTCTAATTGATCGTAACGGTATTCAATATCGAAGTTTCCATTACCTGTGTCTTGTCGGTTGCGGAGTACTGTTTGGAAAGTATTTGTCTTGTCACTGTTTTGATTGTAATAACCGACATTATTCCAAGTGACAACAACGGTATCTGAGTTGGGAGAAGCAACATAAACCTCACCACAAAATGCACAGCGAGTATCAACATCTGCCCAAAAAGGCGCAATCATTGGCAGATTGGAAATAGGGAAAGCTTGAGGTGTAAAGCCAGATAATGGTCCGGAGAAGGTCAAATTCCCATTATTGTTGATGAAAAAGCGATCGAAATCATTCCCAAAAAAATTAATCCCGAAGGGTAAATTTAACTGGTTTGTCGAACCATCATCGTTCCTAGGCAGGGCTAAATCACCAAAACCGGCATCTCCACCAAATCCATCAAGAATAATGCTAGTAGCTTGAGCATTATTGGCTGTTCCGATAGCTATAAATGCCGTACCAATGACAAGGATCGACAACTTTTTCAAGATAATTGAAATGGACATTGAATTCTTTCCTTTTAGGTAAATACTGACGTAAATTACTTCAATAGTCACATCAACTCGCTCTGACACTTGGTAACATGAGATAATACCCTGAAAAGATATAGTGTCAGATATTACTTATTTATTCAATGAATCTAGCAGCAGATTAACTTCATAGAGTTTTGTCCCATTAGTCCGTCGGGGAATATAATTCCCTGTCTAATAACATAAGTCCTATAAATAGAACTCGGATACAATTCTTTAAAATTAATGGGACAGATCAATCGCCTGAGTCGTTGCCGCGACTCAGGTATCATTTTGCACTAAAAATGACCGTCTAACTATAAAGTTTACGCAAAGACGGCTTAGAATAGATAAAAATTAAGTGAAAACACTGAAAATAATTGTAAAAAAACTAGTTAATTCCTTTTTCAGAAGTAACAATCAGATTAATACCAAAATATATAAATGATTTTTCGATAAATTGCATTGTATAATTTATATTCAGTAGATATGGGATTTTATTTTAATTACTAAAAATAGGCGCTAGAAGTCTTATTGCTAGGTTCAAATTCTCTCGTAGCGTCACACAACGGCAATTACACAGGAAGTTTCCTACAGTCAAAAATATGCTGGCGTTGCTAAGTCCTAATTTAATCTCTACTGAAAAGAAAAACCCGGCTTCATAAAGAAACCGAGTTCAAGATAAACAGATACAGCATATTTCATCTTTATGAGGCATATTCGGACGGGCAGGGATGCCCATCCCACGCATTGCTTTATAATATAATGCTGTATGTTTGCCGTTGATAATACTGCGTTACCTTACAAATATTGATGTTTACGCTTTTTGTAAAACATCGCACCCAATCCACTCACTAATAACGAACCTAAGATAGTCGTAGGTTCGGGAACTTCTTTAACTTCTATAGATTTTAAAAAGTATTCGTTTCCTGTATCTTCACCAACAGTGAAACCTAATACTGTACCTTTTGCATTGAATGAAGTAAAGTCGAAACTTCCGATACCTGTATCAATTGCGTTACCACCAGGAATTGCAGCGGCAACTAACTCGTTTCCATCGACAAATAATTTAAAGTCGTCGTTGGTATCAACTTTAGTAAAGGTAGCAGAAATTAAACTTACTAATTTATTGAAGCCTAAATTAAGTGTTTCTTTTTTACCTAAAGCGTTACCATCGATTTCATTACGTTCTCCTTCTCCACTAGTAACTCCGAAGCCGTTTTCACCTTGAAAAACATTGCGAATTTCACCATCACGAGTTATTCCAGTTGCAGTGACCTCTAAATCTTCTTTATTCAGGGTAAATGATGGAGCTTGTTGTGAGGGTGAATCGCTAAAATCAAATGTAATTGATGCGGCTAAAGCTGCTGAAGTTGTTGTTAAAGCTATTGTTGCAGCACTAGCAGTAGCGATGGATATTCTTTTTAAGATGGATGAAACAGACATATCTATAGTTCCTTCAAATGGTTAGAAATCATCATTTTAAAATTAACCTTTCAGAGTCTGTAACTACCATATTTACTAATAATTTAGTCATGACTGCCGAAAAGATTAACTTTGTTGTAAAGCACCAATTTAATAATTGCTAAACACGTAATAATTTTCTCCCATAACAGAGCTTACGTACTAACAATCCATTCACTTTATAGATTCAACTACGTAATTTAAAGTAAATAATTTGCCCTATATAAATGGGTAGATGATAAAATTACCCAGCTAAAGCAATTTCAAAGTAAGAACACCGAAAATTACTTTCTCCGAGAGAAAATATCATATATTTATTACCTACTTTCGTCGTTATTACGGTAAATGAACCTATTTACAATTACATTCGTGTAATTAAGTATGATTATGCGCTAAATTTGATTTTTATTGATAAAGGCATTGTAAAAAAATAATGTTGTTTTGAAAAAATAACAGTAATAGTACTTAAACAAGATTTGTTTCTGCGACCATATTTTAATCCCTCAAATCAATGAGACGATAAAGAAGGTTATAAAGTCCCGGAGGTACTTGAATGTTCTATTTACTCCAACTGCTGCTAAAGCTGAATTTCTCGGATGTTAGACTAATCACTATTTCGGAATTTTTGCAATACTCTAAGGGTCAAACTTCACCAACCCCATTAATTATTGATGCTCGTTCACCAGAAGAATACGCAGTCAGCCATCTTGAATCGGCACAATTGATTGCAGCTGATAATTTAGATTTAGATAAAATAATACTTTCGGAAGTACCTTTAGATAAACCAATCGTAGTTTACTGTTCAATAGGCTACCGTAGCGCCAAGGTTGCTCAGCATCTGTCCTCCGCAGGATATGAAAATGTTTTTAATTTGAGCGGTGGTATTTTCCAATGGGTAAATCAAGGAAATCCTGTATTTCAAAATCAGCATTCGGTAGAAGTTGTCCATCCTTATAATTCAATTTGGGGAAAACTACTCAAATCTAAATATCATGCTTAGAAGGTAGTGTGAGCGTCTCGCTTACGCTGGTGGGTGGTACTCCTATCCCGCTCGAAAATTACCTATTTCTCTTTACCTCTTTCCTCTGCGCTAAGAGCGTCTCTGCGGTTTTTTTTTTCTCCCTGGAGGGAGACGCTGCGCGAACGGTAATCTTTTAACGGGAAGGGAGTAGTATGAGCGTCTCGCTCACTCACTGACGCGGGTGGGTGGTACGCGGGCAAGATTCCCGCACTACGAACATCTGTCAAAATAATTAATCTAACAATGTCCCCAGTTTCAATTATAATTCCTACCCTCAATGAAGAAAGCTGTCTAAATAATACTTTGCGTCATCTCGCTTTACTCTCACCACTACCCAAGGAAATTATTGTAGTTGACGGTGGTAGCGAAGATGAAACTTTGATCATCGCAAAAACTGTTTTTGAAACTTTTGTACCGACAGTAAAAACCCAAGTGTTGAAATCTCCAAATCGCGGTCGTGCGGTACAAATGAACTATGGTGCGAAAGCTGCAACTGGGGATATTTTATGTTTTCTTCATGCTGATACTCGCGTACCCGATGATGTAATTACTTTAATTAAGACAACTTTAATCGATCCAACAATTGTTTGTGGTGGTTTTATTTCTTTGATGACTGGTTCTCAAACTACTCGTTGGGGTACTTCGCTGCATAATTATCTGAAAACTTATTACGCGCCTTTACTATTTAAACCTCATTTATTTATCAAAGGTTTACGTTTATTATTCGGCGATCAGGTAATGTTTTGTCGTCGCCATGACTTTTGGGAATGCGGTGGTTTTGATCAAGCGTTACCGATTATGGAAGATGGAGATTTGTGTCGAAAACTTGCACGCAAGGGAAAAATATGTTTAGTCAACCGTGTGGTGCAAAGTTCAGACCGTCGGGTTGCACGTTGGGGTGCATTAAAAGCAAATGCAATTTATCTATACATTGGCTTCCTTTGGGGAATAGGTGTTAATACTAACTATCTTAAGCAGTTTTATCAGGATATTCGCTGATTTATTTAAATATGAAGTTTTATCACGAAGTGTGCAAATGACTGAATATTTCAGAAGTGACGGACGTATAAATTATTAACGGGTTGAATAAAGCACAATTCGCAATCAACTGCACTTTAACAAGTGTTTGTATCAAATTTATTTTTGATTACTGATAATTGACAACTATTTTAAGGAGTTCCACATGAAAATGAAGTGGATTGTTTCGTCATTACTAATGATAAGCTGTGCAACAGCGGGTTTAGTATATATTTTTAACGATAAACCTGCTGAGTCCCATATTCCCACGAATGCTAGTGAAGTTAGCAATTTAACAAGTAAGTTGGCTAATAGTGACGCTGTGGTTTACGGCGTTGTCAGCAATGTTGAATATCAAATGTCATCAGAAAAAGGAGAATTTGCCGAAAGTCTTCCTTACGCATTTGTTACCTACAAAATTCGTCAGGTAATCGCTGGTGAAAAGACAGAGGAAGAGGTAACATTACGATTTATTGGTGGTCCAGATGGACAAGGTGATTTCCTAGAGGTGACGGGAGTACCTGCTTTTCAAGTTGGTCAACAGGATATACTTTTCATCCAAAATAATGGCGAAGATGATTGTCCATTAGTTCATTGCGGTAACGGTAGATTTCAAATCTATGAAAATCGCGTTTACGACTCCCACGGAGTCCCGGTAGTGGGAATCGTCAAAGGTGTAGTGGAAGCTAAAGGATTACCACAACCAGCATTATTGCAGGTTTCTTATCCCGCACCATCTTTTGATGACTTGCTCAAACGTGAAGATATTAAAGAAATTTTGAGCAAAGTTGCACCGCAAGGAAATATCGATATTTTAAGGGAAAGATACCAGAAGGAAGCACCAAAAACAATAGATTTTACAACAGAGCTAGCACAAGCTACTAAAGACCAAGATAGTGGTTCCGAATCAACTCCATCATCACAACCTCGACTTTCTACAGAAGGTGCGATTCCATTAGATAAATTTATCGAAGTTCTGCAAAAACAAGCAAGCAGTATTAAAGGTACCGGACGTAAAGTTATCAGCGTCAATCCCAAAGAGCCTTTTAATGCTAATGTTCTAGTTCCTACAAAGCCGAGTGAAGCTCTTGTACGAGAAACACCAAAACTCGAAGAAACCGATCAGGACAAACGCGAAAGATTATTGCTAGAAAAACAAGATTTTAATCCGGTTCTCAAGGAATCTCCCGTTACTCAACCGACTATTAATCCAACTATCAAACCGGGAATAATCAAGAACCCCGGACTTAAAATACCTTCACCAACCATCAGACAAATCGACCAATAATTTTGTATTAGTTTTGTATTAATTTTGATAAATTTTGAGGAAGTGTAATATGGGTATTTTTTCTCGTGCTTTAAAAAGCGCCTTGCCGATTATATTGACCGCAGTTAGTCTTAATCTTACCATTCCCGGAGAAGCTCAGGCATATTCTACCAGCAGTTGTCTAGGTAAAAAACTCAAATGGGATTCTAACAGCAAAACCCTGCGTGCTAACTCTAAAAGCTTTCCTGCGGGAACTATTTGGGAAAATGCTCTGAAAACTGCGATCGCGAGACTCAACCAGAACCCCAGTAATTTCAATTATGAATTGACCACAGATAGATCTTCTCGAAGATTTAACCGTCAAAGTGAAGTATGGGGTTCCACTAATAACCGTATATTAAAAGGCGCTCCAGCAGTAGCTTATGTCCGGAGAACTTGTTACTGGTTATTCGGAAAGCACGTCAAACTCAAAGAACTCGATGTTGTTTTTGATTACGGTTCCCCTTGGAGATGGGATGCATCAGAATTGAAAAGCAATTTGATTGGATACGCAGTCAGAGAACGTCGAGATCCTCTTGCTCTGCGTCCTTTCCAAACTACAGCTATTCACGAACTCGGACATGGTTTGAAGCTCAATCACGTCAACTCTGAATATAACGTTATGGGTAGAGACTTCGAGCATATTCACGTTAACGGTTCTCAAGCTAGAGCTTATCTAGGTGAAGATGCTGCTGATGGTGCAGTTGCTCTCTACGGTACTCGCTCCCCAGCTAGACAGGATTTAGGAGTAGTGCATTGGAAATACAATAGTGCTTCTGGAGAATACAGCGACCATACCAAAACGCAGTTATTCAACAGTGCGAATGCAGTCTTATCTAACTTTAATGATAGTCCTGATAATCGTGGCGAAACTCGCTACCGTGTTAATCCTGGACAGCAAGTAAGAACCGAATTTTCCTACGAAAACAACGGTGCTTCAACTCAATCGAACGTCCGTGTAGGCTTTTACATATCAACCAACGATACGATTTCTACTACTGATCAGCGCATTGGTGGAACAACTCTTGACCTTGGTCGAGGTAATGTTAACACTGCTAGACACACGGTCACTATTCCTAGTTCGTTACGAAGAAATCGCAATTATTGGTTGGGTGTTATTGTCGATGAAAATAACAGTATTAGCGAAAATGTAGAGTGGAATAACGCAACTTATATTCCGATTAAAACTGAATGATTTTGTTGTAATTATATAATGGGTGGTACAGATAAATAATGTAGAGACGTTGCACTGCAACGTCTTTATCTTTATATTCATAGTTAAATTCAATAATAATTTTATACAATTAATTAATGAGTTTTTGGTATAAATTACTGATAGAAAAACAACCGCAGAGGCGCAGCGTTCGCGCAGCGTGTCGCGACAGCGACACAAAGTGCGGTCTTGGGGTACCCCCAAGGGTCGCAACTTTTCAAGACAGAGAGCGCTGAGGGAAGAGATAATGAGGGATGGATAATTATACGGCGGCAATAGAATGGTTATATTTTTAACTTTTTGAGGTGTTTGATAAATCACAAAATAGTGATAACATTTCTTAGCTATATTCTGTGGGAATGTAAATGAAAACAAATCAACTTGATTTGTTCTCACTGTCGGAAATTGAGGGAGCGATAATTAACAGAACTCCCGTGTTATTGATGGATGTGAAAGCTTTAAAAAAATGGAAAAAGCAAATATCCGTCCATCAACAACAAGTGAGAACAAGTGAACCTATAGTGCAAGTCGCTTTATTTGAAATGTCATCAACACAGGTTGACCCGGATATAATAGATCCGTTTGAACTAAAACCGTGTTCGTTGTCATTTTATAGATTACCAGCAGACAGTCCCGGTCAAGCTTGTCTTTATTTTGTCATTGATATGGCTGCTAATTTACTGCTGTATGTCGGTGAAACCTGTAAATCGAATCATCGCTGGAAGGGAATACATGATTGTAAGCGGTATATTGAAAAATATCAGGATTTAAATTATCAATACGGTTTGAAAACAGCAGTTAACATCGCTTTTTGGTGGGATACACCCTCAGCTACCAGGGCGCGACAAAAGTTAGAATTAGCCTTGATTCAAAAATGGAAATCCCCTTTTAACAAAGAAAATTGGAAACTTTGGGGACAACCGTTTGGGTAAATCAATTCGTACCACCGGAGTTAGTACCACCGGAGTTAGGAATTGTAGAGACGGGGCGTATTGCTACGTCTGTACGGGAGTTAGTACCACCGGAGTTCATTGTCAACTGTCAACTGTTCACTGTTTATAGGCAATTCTTAAACTTTGTACGAGAATGACAAGAGATGCGATCGCCATTAGTCCACCCCAAAACCAGTAAGGTAAAAACAATTGTCTTTGTATTTGTCCTGTATCGGAAAGTCCTAAAGGTCCTGCGGTACGGGTAAATAAATAATCAAGTTGATGATAAGTACTTATACAAGCTTGGACACCAAGAAATTGAATGCTAAATCCTTGAAACGAACGGTTCGCTTTCAAACCGATACCCAGGATAATTAGACCTAATAATAAAATTGCGACTATTCCGAACAAGGAACGTACCCAAATTAATACTGAAAATAGTAAAAATCCGCCTAGTATTTTTAAACTTAAGCTTGCTATCTTGAAACTGCGTGATGCCAAAATTAACATCGCACCTGCAATCGGTGGTCCCATCGGTCCAGCAGCAGCTACGAAAGCGATACCAATCGGACCAAATCTACCGCTGTATTGTGCAACACCAGAACCATCAGGAAAAATTTGTAGTTGCCGAAAGTTTCCCCCTAATAGTATGGCTGCTAAACCGTGACCCATTTCGTGAAACCAAGTAGCCAGAATAGAAAATGGGTATAAAATATAATCACCGTATGGTATTTGCCATAGTGCGATCGTCGCTACAGCTGCTCCAATTAACCACCATATTCCGATACGGTCAACACTGGCGTTTAATCTAGATTCTAATGATTTAAGATCCATGCTATTAAGGGTCAAAGGTCAAAGGTTAAAGGTTAAGCATTATTATTTTGGCGTTGCTGAATTTAAGTATGAATTTAAAATGTAGAGACGTGATATATCACGTCTCCCAAGATATATCACCTCTCCCAAGGTTTTCAAAATCACGCAAAATCATTTTCATACATCTTTTGAGCAACACCGTTATTTTTATATAATAATCTAATCCCTAATGCCCCATGCTAATGCCCTGTGGCTAATGCCCATTCCATATACCATTTATCTACAAATTAGTCAAGCAGCTTAGGTATAGTATATTTCAATCAATTAAACCGACTTCCCTGGCACGAATTCTAGTAATCATGCGGAGATTTTTTCCTTGATTTTTCAATTCTTCACTATCAATACCTAAAGCTTCTTGGAGATTAAACCAATAGTGACGTACCATCCGCTCGGATACACTAATATGTTGAGCGATTGCTTTATCCTGTAACCCTTCCTGATAAGCTAAAGTCAGCAGTTTTAACCACTCTGGTTTTTCTTCCAATCCAAAATTCATCTGAGGAATGTCTTTAATATGAGTTATTCCCTGTAAAGCCCATTTGATTCTATTTAACATCTCTTCTACACAGAGACTTTTATCAACTACTGTAAAACCTCCAGAGTGAGAACTAATCTCATATCTCATCCTGACTAAAGCTTTAATGTAAGCGCTTTGTATGACAATATTTACTTGAGGATAGTTTTGCATTATATTCTTGAGCATCTGCATTCCCGTCTCAACAGTTGCTTTTTTGTCACACTGTTCAGATATATTAATATCCATAATTACTAAATCAGGATTGAATGTCGAGATTTGTTTGAAAGCATTTTCCGCTGTTTTAGCTGTAATAATTTCTGCATCTGCATATGTAGAGGTTAGTACATTAAACGTTCCATGCAAACACAATTCATGATTGTCAATCAACAAAATTTTCAGCGGCAATTTTTCCGATATATTCTGGTTCATAATGAGTTACTAATATTTCAAAAATTTTGATGACTAAATTACTCAAATCGTCTCTAAATATAATTTCTCTGGATGTAACACCAGAAATATCAAAACTCTGTATCCCTTTGCATTTAAAAGTCTACAATTCCAATGCCAACAAATTTTACATAACTCACTCCTTGATGTATTTTTCAGAAAGCTCTGTAGATGTTTCG
The DNA here is from genome assembly GCF_015207665.1 of Plectonema cf. radiosum LEGE 06105. Lineage (GTDB taxonomy): Bacteria > Cyanobacteriota > Cyanobacteriia > Cyanobacteriales > Nostocaceae > Rivularia > Rivularia radiosa_A. The sequence goes on along the minus strand of NZ_JADEWL010000061.1, from coordinate 21,370 downwards.
CAAGCAAATCGGGAAAATTCTGTAAAATGTAACAAAACTTTATAATAAAAAAGCGATAAATTGCCAAAAAATGAAAATTATCAGTATATCTAAGATGATGGTGATTGTTGCTTTCAAATAGCGATCGCGACTAATACCCCACCCAGAGAAGAGTAATACACCCAACAACCACAGGGAATAAAGCTGTAAGGGGAAAAAGATTAAACCAATGACAGCAGAGCGGAAAGCTGTTTCGAGGGTTTGATCTGCGGGTGAGATTTTTTCAAATTCATCATCAGCAGTATCATCATCAAAAGCTTGGAATGGAATATTAGTAGCTGTAAGAATATCAATTGCATTATTTATATCTGCACGATGCACTTTTAACTTAATCCAGCCCACAGCAACGCTTAAATGCCATGCAAAATTAGTTGTCGCTTCATCGGCAAGTATACAACTGATTCTTGCGGCTTTTAATTGCTGTTGGGCCAGGGATGCTTCAATAGAGTTTGTAAAAGTTGCGATTGTTACAAGTTCATCGTAATTCATATTATACCTTCCAAGAAATTAGACTATTCAGATTATTAATTTGGTAACTGCAATAGGTATTTTTATTATCAGAAATACTAAAGTCAAAAAAATATTACCTACAGAAATACATTATCCTAGACTTTCTACAGCTTTTTTTTGATTACTAATTTTGCATATTGTTAATTTTTATAATATTTTTGTGAGATAAATTAAGACTTTGCTATTCGGGAAGTGTAAATCAATTATTACAAATTTTTAAATTCTCTAATCCCTTAAAGTATGGGAATTTACACAAATAATAAAAATATTTTTTGCATAAATACAACATGAAAAAAATCATCAAGCTCATTTTATCTAAGTATTTATACTGCTTGTTTTTTCAGTCACAAATTTCCATAAAAACCAATCGATTAGATGTGTTTATATAAGTATTTATTTCTGAGTATTTATACATATTTTCTATAGAAAGAGGTATTTAAGATAACTTGTAAAGCGGATTTTTATTGTTAAAAATAAAAGTGTCCGAACAAAAAATCAGTGTGCGTTTGCCGAACTCATTTTCAGGAGAAAAAATTACTCATGAATGATTTCGACACACCGCTTAACAGTGAATCATCTTTGATTGCAAACTCTCAACAATTAGTTCCTAATTCTGCATTAGAAGGAACAAATTTGATTTCTGGAGATTCACAAAATGCCTCTAATTCTTCAATGCTACCTACCCTAGAAGAGGACATTTTACGTTACGAAGCCGAAGAATTGAATCTAAGCAGTTATTTAATTGAGTCAAATAATGCATCTTCAGGAGGGAAACATATCTCTCTTGTCGGTAGCGATACCGGAACAGCAACAGGTGTTTTCAACGGTAAAGCTGGAAGTTATCAGGTAAATGTCGGTTTTTACGATGAAAATGATGGAGTTTCCTCAGCTAAAGTGACAGTTGCAGGTGAGACTCAAAGCTTTTTATTCGATAAAGACTTACCAGGAAATGCTGCTGTTGCAGAAACTTTAACTTCTCGGTTGACTCATTCGGAAATTAAACTGCAACCTGGTGATACTTTTGAGATTGAAGCACAAATGAATGTAGGTGAATTTGCTCGCTTTGATTACATTGAATTCGTTCCCATGGATGAGAAAATAGATTCTCCTAGTGAGAAGTCTGAATACTACATTTCACCGAATGGTAGCGACGAGAATCCAGGTACAAAAGAAAAGCCTTGGAAAACCATCGATTATGCTGTAAGTAAAGACTCTGCGGTGAAAGCTGGGGATACAGTTTTAGTACAACCCGGTGTGTATACAGAGTTAATTACCCTGGATAAATCAGGTAATCAAGAACTTGGTCACATTACCTTAAAAGCAAATGGTAAAGTAACCTTAAAAGATCCAGATCCGATCAAAGGGGATTTTAGAGAGGGTGTAATTCAGTCTGCTGGTGAAGGTTATTGGATTATCGATGGGTTCCGAATTGAGAATACATCCTGGGCAGGAATTTCCCTAAGAGATGCGAATAATATGATTGTGCAGAACAATCATACATTTGAGACTGGTGCTTCAGGTATTATTGTTTTACCTGATAGTTACTACAAAGGTGGAGAAGCTGAAGTTACGAGTAAAGACATCAAAGTAGTAGATAACACAATTGAACGAGCTAATTGGAGATGGACAGGTAGAGGAGATACTAGAGGGACTCAAGAAGCTTTGAGTATTTGGGGTGTAGATGGTTTTGAAGTTGCGAACAATATAGTCAAAGAAGGAAAACGTGAGGGTATCGATGCTAAAACAGGTTCTCGGAATGGTTCCATCCACAATAATACTGTGACGGATGTTGCAAAAGTTTCTGGTACACCTGGAGGCTATAATGGGGGACCTGCTATCTATATTGATGGTAATCGTGCTAACACTTTCAATATCGATGTTTACAACAATGTTGTTTACGACAATGTTGCAGAAGGAATTGTAATTAATGATGAAGAACCCCGAATCGGTGATGTTAGAGATATTCGCGTCTTTAACAATGTGGTTTACGGTAATGGTAAACAGGGTATAAATAGTGGTGCAGGAATAATGGTGGGTAGCAACGTCAAGAATGTGGAAATTACTAACAATACTTTGTCGGGAAATGTTCAATCATTTGTAATTGATGGTAGTGACTTCTTTAAAGGTGATAAAATCTCTAATGTGGTATTACGCAACAATATTTTTGCAAATCCCAGCTACCGCAATGGTTTCATTGAAGATGCAGATGATGTAATTTTGGACAACAATTTGTTTACAGATAGTCTTGACGAACTTTTTGTACAAGGTAATGGAGTCAACAACTTGAAAGAAACAAACAATCTTCAGGTTAAATCAATAGGCTTTGTAGATTCAAAGACTAACGATTACCATCTAACTTCTGATTCTCCAGCAGTTGATACTGGTACGAATGTAATTCCCAATTATTTAACTACTGATAAGGATGGAAAACAGCGAAAAATAGATAAGGCTGTTGATATTGGAAGTTTTGAGTACGGTAAATGATTCTCAATCATCCTATAAGACAGATGAATTTTCAGTAGGGGTTTGAATTTTCTACACAGAAGTCGGGTTTTTATCAAAATTATCTGTTACTACAGATATGTATCCTAAAAACCCGACTTCTAACACCACTTCCTTGTAATTTAAACCAGTCAACAGCGAATAATAACTAATCATCTGAACTTGATATTATTATTCGAGTATCTGTGCCATTCAGTTATCAGTGAACAATAGTCTAATGACTGTTTACTGTTTACTGATAACTGTTAACTGATTACTATTCTATTTTTTGAATATCTTCTAATTTTGCCAGTAAAAGGTCGCTGATAATTACGCCAATTAACATAGAATGTTTATTAAATACTGGAATAGAATAAGTTGTTAAAAGAATATCCTCACCAGCTTTGCCAATATCAAAATAAGGAACGCTCCAGACAGCTTTCCTTTGCTTTACTGGAACCTCATACCAAACAGTTTTACTGTAACCAAATTCCTTTGCGATATCTCTACTTTCAAATCCATTTTTAACTCTAAAGACGAAAGGACAGGAGCAATGTATTTCAGGTGAAAAAGCAAATGCATTCCCAAATATTTCCGGATTTTGTTGTAAATGGTTTGTTAAATAAGTAAATATATCATTAATATCTAAATCGGTATTTTGAAAATCAAAGGCTAGTTCTTCTGTTGCTTTTTCAATAACTTTTCTTGTTTGCTCTCGATAGTTGACAACTTCTCTATTTTTTAAAATAGCAAGATAGGTTTTTAAAAAGCAGATATCAAAATTAACATTGCTAAAAATATTATTCATTTTTGCTTAATTCTATTAACAGTTCATCAATGAATTAATGACGCACCACCATTAATCATTGATTCGGGTACATCATTGTATTTAAATAACAGTGACTCGGAAAAAGTGAGTCACTTATTATGACTGAAATCTAGCTGAATTAAGGGAATGTGGGAGGTAGGAATTAATTTTATTTATTCCTAGCTTAGTAATATCACACAATCAGTTTATACAGTAAAAATATAAATTAAAAAATGCTGTATTTATACGAATTTTTGGTAAATCTTTTGATATTTAACATGAAAAGTTTACTTGCAAAAAAATACATATCATATCATGTCCGGTTCAACACTTGTAATAGAGTTGGTTCGGGAACAGTCAACAATTACCAGTCAACAATATTTACAATAAACGTAACTGTGTATTTTCATTAATTATAGAAACTTCATTGTCTGCTGAATCAAACAATTCTTCTTCCTGGGGACTTAATAAATTATGTGCTGCTTCTAACATGAGATTAGCAATATCTTGGAGGTCTTCACGGTTGTTTAAATAAGTTTTTAATGCATCCATTGGGTCAATGCTGCTACTCGCACTCAATTCTGGAAGACGAGGGCGAGCTAATTGACTAACTAATTCTGGATGAATCGTGTAAGTATGGGCTGGATTTAGTATTTCTTGTAGAGAAGTATTATCAATTAAATCCAACTGTTCCGAACGCAGTTTGTAAACCAACCTAACAACCGCATCTTCGATATTATTTTTGGCTACAGCTTTCGAGATTGCCGTTAATGGATCTTCGGTTTTGGATACATCTACTTCGATGGTACGGAAAGCACGGACTGATAAAGGACAAAATTCCCATTTTGCGCTACCCGATTCAACTTCTACCATTACATAGCCTTTATCTTCCTTTTCTTCACTAAAATCAACTCGTTCAATACTTCCGGGATATATCACCGGAGGTTTATTGGATTTATTCAAATTTTGGTGACGATGTACGTGTCCTAAAGCGACATAATCGAAACATGGACGTGTCAGCAAAGATAAAGGAAGAGTAAAGCCTTTACCTACAGCTAAAAAACGTTCTGCACCCAAATTAGCATTATCTGCCATTAAATGAGCTAAAAGTACAATTGGTACATCTGGATCGAGACGACGGATTTCCCCTTCTAATACAACTTGTAAACGTTCCGTTAACAGTTGATTGATTTCTCCAATAGATAAACCCTGAGTTTCCTGACGTGTCATTAAAGCAGAACGAGTCAACCAAGGTAAAGTAATGACCTGTATCGCACCGCTACGAGTTTGAATATTGTGCGTATCTAAAGTATCTCCAACAACAACACCAGGTACACCCAAAGTGCGGTAAATACATAGACTCGCTCCACCTTGTCCCTGAGAATGTTGGTCATGATTCCCTACAAGTAGAACTGTCGGAATTTGAGCATCAACCAAGCGACGAAACTGACCCGCAAAAGCTTGCTGTACATAAGGTGGCGGCGTTGCGTCGGGAAAAGCATCACCACCAAACAACACCAAATCGACTTGCTCTGAGATAGCGCGGTCAATGCATATAGATAAAGTTTTGACAAAATCTTCTAAACGTGTATTTAAACCAGTTTCTGGATTAACACGTCCGTGGGTAAAGCCGCTTCCCATGTGAATATCGGAAAGGTGAAGGATTTTAATCATAGTTGACAGTTGACAGTTGACAGTGGACAGTGGACATGATGGTTGTTAGTTGATGGTTAACAGCGAACGAACATACTTAGTTTAGGAAGGGAACTCTTAACAGGAGACGAGGAAGACAAAGAAAAGAGTTAGAAGTGTACTAAGTTTTTTTGGCAAATCGACAGATGAATTTGATCTCAACTGTCAACTGTCAACTGTCAACTGTCCACTAACCCTTAAATATGTATACCACACTCGGTTTTTCCAGTACCACGCCAACGTCCATCACGTTCGCTTTCACCTTCTGCCACTTTGGTAGTAATGGGTTCATCCCCAACGCTGGGATAACCTTGGTCATGTAAAGGATTATAAATTACTTTGTGTTCGCCCACATAATCCCAAGTTTCTTTACGAGTCCAAGTAGCTAAAGGATTAATTTTTAAACGACCTTTTTTATCCAATTCAAATATCGGCATACTTGCGCGAGTTACCGCTTGATCACGTCTGCGTCCGGTTATCCAAGCAACGGTATCAAGTTCATCTAAACCTCGTTGCAGAGGTTCAATTTTAGTAACGTCGTGAAATTTTGTAATGTCTTGCTCCCAAAGTGCTTCACCATATTTAGCAGTAAAAGCTTCGCGACTATCAACATCCCGATTTTTGTAAACTTTTAAATTTACATTGTACAACTGCTTAACTTTTTCCACTAATTCTAAAGTTTCGCGGAAGTGGAATAGCGTATCGAGAAAAATTACTGGTGTTTGCTGTTTGAGTTCCCGATAGAGAATGTCAGTAATTACAATATCATCAACATTGAAAGCGCTGGTTTGTACCAATCCTTCTGAAACATTCTCCACAGACCATGCCAAAATTTCTCTTGGATGAGCAGTTTCGTATTTTTGGTTCAACTCTTCGAGGTTTAAATTGCTCTTATTAGTAGATACTGGGGAAATGGTCATAACAATTAATCGCTCAAATGCTTACATAGCAGGAATAAAGTAATTTTACCGCATAAAGGTGCTTCCATTCGGTCGGAGTTAAGTATTTTGATTTACACAAGCAGTCAAGGGTAAATACACTAGTAATTACTAAGTAAATTTAAGCAATTTTAAGTTTTAATAAATTTTTATAGCTAATTTGTAGATAATTATACGGTTGTTGATAATCTAAGAAAATAATAATCAAAGGATTGTAAAAAAAATGAATGAATCAAAAACTCCAAATGTTTTAAAAGAATCCTTACTCATGGGGTTTTTGGTGATGCTTACCGGCGCTAGCGTCATCACCATCATGAATATGTTTTAGATCAAAAACGGCTTTTATTGTGTAATATAAGTTCACATTACCCCGCTCGTGATTGAGAGGGGTTTTTAATTTTAGATTAGGAGTTAGGAATTGTAGAGACGTAGCAATGCTACGTCTCTACGGGAGTTAGGAGTTAGGAGTTAGTGCGTTAGCGTTCACGCGAAAGCGTGCGGCTCAGCGTGTCCGCAAGGACATACCGGAAAGCTCGCTAGAGAAATCTTAACCTTTAACCTTTAACCTTTAACCTTTAACCTGAAAAACAGGAATCTCAATGATAAAATCTGTACCTTGACCAAGTATAGAATTACAAGATAAATTTCCAGCGTGTTTATCTACAATAATTTGATAACTAACTGATAAACCTAATCCCGTACCTTTTCCTACTTCTTTAGTGGTGAAAAATGGGTCAAAAAGTTTTGAGATGATATTTGGAGGAATACCGGAACCGTTATCAGAAATACGTATTTGAACTGTATTTCCATTGATTTTTTGAGTATAAATACTAATTTTAGGAATTAAATTATGATGATGAATAAATTCCTCTTCTAAAGCATCAATTGCATTAGCTAAAATATTCAGAAATACCTGATTTAATTGAGAAGGGTAACATTCAATTAAAGGAAGATTCCCGTATTGTTTAATCACTTCAACACCGGGAAAATCTGGTTTAGCTTTCAAGCGATTTTGTAAAATCATTAACGTCGATTCCATCCCTTGATGAATATCTACTTTTTTGAATTCAGCTTCATCTAGACGTGAAAAATTACGTAATGATAAAACAATTGCACGAATGCGTCGTGTACCTTCTTCCATTGATTTAATAATTTTTGTCAAATCTTCTTTAATAAAATCAAGTTCTATATTTTGAATTTCTTCTTGAACTTCTTTTACTGGATTTTGGTAATGTTTTTGATAAATGTTTAAAATTTTTAATAAATCTTGGGAATATTCGTCAACAAAAGGAAGATTAGCATGAATAAAGTTTACAGGATTGTTAATTTCGTGAGCAATACCTGCTACCATTTGACCTAAACTAGACATTTTTTCAGTTTGAATCAATTGAGCTTGAGTTTGTTGTAATTTTTGTAAAGTCTTTTCTAACTCAATAGCTTTTTGTTGTGCTTCCATTTCTGCTAATTTACGGTTAGTTATATCGGTTGCAACACCCAAAAATTGTTTAACACTACCATCTATTTTACGAGAAAAAACCGTTTGTCTATCGAAAAGCCAATGGTAATCACCATGAGAATCTTTGATACGATATTCAAGTTCTAAGATATCACCATCAGCAGCAGCAATAACTAACCGTTGCTGAGACATGATTTTTTCCAAGTCTTCTGGATGAATTATTTTAAACAATATTTCATTTGCCCAATTTTGAATTTGTTGGGTAGAATAACCAAGAATTAACGCAACTTCTTGATTTGCGTAAATATTTCTTTGTTCTTCAATATCATAGATATAAAGTATATTTGGAGAAGAGTCAGCAACACGCTGGATAAAATGCTGACTAGCTTTGAGTTTTTCTTCTGCTTGCTTGCGTTCAGTAATATTAAATGTCGTTCCAATTAAACGATAAATTTTACCTTGATTATCTTTGATCGGATTCAAAGTTGTTAACAACCAAATTTCTTTACCTTGTAATATAAGAGATTCTTCATAAGTAATAGCAGCACTGCTTTCTATGCATTGTTGACATTTTAAATGTATTTCCGCTGCTGCTTCAATACCAAATAATTCTTCTAAACTTTTATCAACAACTTCAGCATTTGATAAACCGATCATCCGCAGTCCAAAAGAGTTAATACCTACACAAATTAATTCACCATCTGGATTAATGTCGATGACAAATATATTGTGTTCTATGCCATCGTAAATACTGCGGATAAATTGTTCTCTTTCTAATATTTTGAGACTTTCTTCTACTTGTTTTCGTTCGGTAATATTTTCGTAAATACCGAGAATACCCACCACATTACCTTCATTATCCCGTAAAGGAATTTTACTTGTATCTACCCAAAATAGGTTTCCATCTGCTTGTACTTGAGTTTCAATAATATTTGCTTGGGGAATACCATTATCCATCACTTGCCGATCCCATTCCCGATAGTAATCTGCTTCTTCTTGTGTCCAAGGTAAATCATAATCGCTTTTACCTACTATATCCTCCGGTTTGTTAATACCAGCATCTTCAGCAAAATTGCGGTTACAACCAAGATAAACTGAATTTCTATCTTTCCAGAACACGGAATGTGGGACATTATCGATTGCAAGTTGTAATATTTGTTCGGTGTGTTGTAATTTATCCTTTAAATACTTATTTTCTCGCTTGAGCGATTCATAAATATTTTTATCGATGGTGATAGAATTTTTAGTCATGCTAGAAAAATCATCTACAATTACAGTTTTTAGTATTGATAATTCCCAAATATCAGCTAACACTCAACAAGAGGTAGAGTTAGGAGTGATGAGATTTGAGATTGTTTCCTTTGTCGTAATATTATGATGCAACTAATCTTATACAGCAAACCGGGATGTCATTTATGCGAGGGTTTACAGGAAAAGTTGCAAACCATAATGCAAACTGATGATTTTGCCTATTTACAGTTGGAGGTTCGAGATATCACCACTCGTGAAGATTGGTTTGCTGCTTATCAGTATGAAGTACCCGTGTTATATGTAGTAAAAGATGATAATTTACAAACAATTCCCCGCTCTTCTCCTCGTACTTCCGTTACTCAGTTAGAAAAAATTCTCCGTTCGTATATTTAACTATTTGTATATGATGAAAAATGTTGCAAAATAACCCCAAGCAATGTGTGTGACTGATTTGGATGGGAAATTTTAGATTAAAAAAGCCTCTTGGTTGGGGATGATGACAATTCAAAATCCCCAATCAACCATCTTTAATCTTTTTAGATAATCCAAAATCCAAAATCCCAAATCCAAAATTAAATTGACGAGGTTAATAAGATGAAACTGCAAGAGTTATTAGGTGCTATTGATGCTATTTCTCAATTACCCGAACATCCAGCCATGGATGCTGAGGTAACAGGTTTAACGACGAATTCCCATGCCACTAATGTAGGAGATGTGTTTATTGGAATGCCGGGTACGCGAGTTGATGGCGGAGAATTTTGGGAAAGTGCGATAAAAGCTGGTGCTATTGCTGTAATTATTTCTCCTCAAGCTGCGGAAAAATTTCCTCCTCTAGCTCCTCCTTATCAACAGGGAGTTGGTGGAAATTCTCCTTGTGTGATTGTGGCTGCGGATATGGTTAAAGCTTGCGCTCAATTAGCTGCGGCTTTCTTTGATTATCCCGGACAAAAGCTCAAGTTAATTGGTGTAACGGGGACAAATGGTAAAACTACAACCAGCCATTTGATTGAATATTTTCTCAACAAAGCCGATTTATCTGCTGCCTTGATGGGGACTCTTTACACTCGCTGGAAAGGTTTTGTCCAAACTGCTGCTTATACTACACCGTTTGCGGTAGAGTTGCAAAAACAATTGAAAGCTGCTCTCGATGCTGGTAATGAATTCGGGACAATGGAAGTTAGTTCCCATGCTTTGGATCAAGGAAGGGTTTTGGGTTGCAAGTTTGAAGTTGGAGTATTTACTAATTTGACTCAAGACCACCTTGATTACCACAAGGATATGGAAGATTATTTTGCTGCCAAAAGTTTACTATTCGGTTCCGATTATCTCACGGGAAGGGCAATTATTAATGCTGATGACCCTTACGGTAAGCGATTAATAGAATCTTTAAATCAAAACAAGGTGTGGAGTTACAGCGTCAACGATTCCACCGCTGATTTATATATGAGTGACTTAAGTTACGAACCCAATGGAGTTAACGGTACTCTACATACTCCAAAAGGGCATATAGCTTTTAGTTCACCTCTTGTAGGACAATTTAACTTAGAAAATTTACTAGCAGCGGTAGGAGCCGTTTTACACTTCGATTTAGATTTACAATTAATAGCTGCCGCGATACCCGAATTTGAGGGAGTTCCCGGACGCATGGAAAGAGTACAAATTAGCTCAAATCAAGATATCAGCGTGATTGTAGATTATGCTCATACTCCCGATAGTTTAGAGAATTTGTTAAAAGCATCACGTCCATTTATTCCGGGTAAAATGATTTGTGTATTCGGCTGTGGTGGAGATAGAGACAAAACAAAACGTCCCAAAATGGGTAAAATCGCCGCCCATTTAGCCGATTTAGCCGTAGTAACTTCCGACAATCCCCGTACTGAAGACCCAGAAAGTATTTTACAAGATGTCTTAAACGGAATTCCCGACACAGTTAAACCGATGGTAATTTGCGATCGCGCTACTGCTATCCGCACTGCAATTATCGAAGCACAACCTGGAGACGGAGTTTTATTAGCTGGGAAAGGACACGAAGATTACCAAATTCTTGGAACGGAAAAAATCCACTTCGACGACAGAGAACACGCACGGGAAGCTTTAGCAGAAAGGTTAAAGGTTAAAGGTTAAAGGTAATATAGTTAACTCCTAACCCCTAACCCCTAACCCCTAACTCCTAACTCCTAACCCCTAACCCTATTCCCAAATTCTTATGTTTTTGTAAAAAAATTACACTTAGGAGGGAGAATCTAAGAAAGTATGATTTATTGCTGTATACTTCTTGGGTTTTCCTTCTTTTATTTTCTTATGAATTTATCTCCACCTGATAATTTATCTCTGTATGAGTTAGCGATGCAAGTACAAACACCTCCAAAGCATTTAACTCTTAGTTGTGGTACTCTGCTATCAATGGTCAGGTCACAATTTGATTTGCTGATTGAACAAAAAATATCGGCGACTATTGTGGTAAAATTTCCATTGATGAATATTTTGGATTCGGAATTAAAACGTTATCAACAGCATTTAAGTGATGCTACTATTTATAATTGTCAATTAGCTGGGGTTGAAGAAATTAAAACAGATACCAATAATTTCGATTCACAATCTTATCATTGGTCGTCTGCTGCTTCTCGAATCGACTTATCCCATAATTTAGTCCAAATTTTTACAGATAATCGCGAAATCAGACGAGAGTACTTTTTAATTGTTTTATCTCCAGAGTTTTGCAGCTTGATTTTGGCTCATCGTCGCCAAAAAAAACTGAAAAAGCGGATTTTGAATCAAAAAAATCATCATAAAATTCCGTCCCTCCCAGCTGTTCATTGTTTTGATGGTGAAATAATTCAACGAGTAGTAGATGGAATAAAAAATATAAGTCATTCAGAAGAGTTTAATTTAGCAACTAACGAGTTTATTTATCCTGAAACACCCCAAACAGCATTAACAAATCAATTATTGATTGCACAAATTCAACGACAAGAGGAAATAAGTTCTAGAAAATTTAAAAGTCGCTTCAGAAACTCCAAACAGCAAAATCAAACACTTCGTAGTGAATTGCAAGCTAAAGATGAATACTTAAGGAACGTATTTCAAGAATTACTTGCACCTTTAACTCATATCAAGACAGCCCTTTCATTACTGAATTCCCCCAGCATCAAAGCACCCCAACGACAACGTTATTTGGATATGATCAAACGAGAGTGCGATCGCCAAAATCATTTGATGACTGGTGCAATGGATTTAGTCGAGTTGGAGCGTCATTTAGGAACTGCTTCTTTAGAACCTGTATGCCTGTCTGAGGTGGTTCCAGGTGTGGTCAGCACATATCAACCTTTAGCACAAGAAAGAGGTATCATGCTGGCGTATACAGTACCCAATGATTTACCGAATGTTTGGTGTGTCAGTGGTGGATTAAGACAAATTGTCATTAATCTTCTTTCTAACTGCATTAAATTTACACCTAATGGTGGTCAAGTTTGGGTGAGAACTCGCACACAAAAAGGTTACGTCCAGTTAGAATTTAGCGATACTGGTGTAGGTATTCCAGAAAATGAAATTTCCCAAATATTTAACCGCTTTTACAAAGTGCGTCCCGTCGCTAATGAAGAAACCGGAAGCGCTGGCTTGGGTTTAACTATTGTAGAAAAATTACTCCAAAAATGCGGTGGAAGTATTTCCGTCTCTTCAATTCCCGGTGAAGGTTCTAGTTTTAAAGTACTTTTAGCAAGTATAAACAGTTGACAGTTGACAGTTGACAGTTGACAGTGGACAAAAATCTATTGATATGCGTCCTATCTGATCTCAAATCATACACCGTCGGAACTGATAACTGATAACTGATAACTGATTTACCCAGTATTAACTTTAAAACCATATTGTCCAAGTTTACCCAAGCAAGAACTAGAATTATTTACTCCTTCCAAAGGCAAATAAATCGTTAATACTTCTCCTTGTTGGGGTCGTTCCCGTACAATTAATTTACCACCAATAGCCTGGAATAAATGTTTAGTTGCAGCTAAATTCAGGCTAATTGTACCCGTTTCTGGCTGAAATGTAAGTAATTGACCGATGGCTTTACGAATGGGTTGTGTCGCAGATGATGTATCAAGAGTCGTGTTAGGTAGTAATTGTACCTTCAATTGGTCGCCTGCTTGAATTACTTGTACCTGAATATGACTACCCGCAGGTAAGTTACGAGTCAAGTTTTCCATTAAACCAGTCAAAACTCGATCGAGCATATTGGGATTAGTCACCACGGTAGGTAATTGTTGCGGTAAAACAACATCCAAAGTTAAATTTCGCCGATTTGCAGCTTGTTGCCAGCGAGGAATACTTTGCTGTAACATTTGCTCTAAACACATTGCCGTTAATGGGGAACCTGGGGAATTTACTGTAGAAGATGTTTCTAATTCCGCCGCTCTAAACAGCAATTCCATGCGGTCAATTTGTTCTGTACATTCGCGATCGATGGATTGTAAACGCTTCAAAACTTTAGCTGGCAAATCTTTTTGTTTTAACAGCAAACGAGTTGTAGTACGAATCGTTGTTAAAGGAGTACGTACTTCATGAGCAAAAGCTTGTAATAATTCTATATCCGAACGAGATGATTGTTTGGTCGATGTGGAAGTGGGGTAGTTATGATAATTAACTTCTTCAACTTTATTTCTAGACTCTCCCGTTGCTTGAGAATGAAACTTCGTTCCTTTATCTTCTAATTCTGGATATTCTGCGAGCAACAATTGACTAAATTGCATCACAATCCGATAGTCAGGTGTACTCGGATAATATTTTCCTACCAACCGATCCAATTCTAGGAATAAATCGGGATTACTTAACATTACCCTAGCCGCAAGAGCTTGCCATGCTTGCTCAACAACTTCTGGATCAAAGGAAAATAAAAAGCTGCCTTTATTGTTATTTTCTTCCGTTAAAACGATTACTAATGAAAATTTTTCTGTAAAAACTAGACAAAACTGTTCTTTTGATAGCGGATCTACCTCCAGTATAGGCAACACCAATTCATCAAAAGTGTTTTCTTTTGCTGTTTTGCGATCGCAAGACATATGAAAAGGCATCAAAGCCAGAGGATTAAATGGCTTTGCTGTAAAAGTTACCGCCCGTAAACATCCCCTAAGTAATGATTCGCACAACACGGGAGCGGGTGCAGTTAAAACCAATCCTTGAATTGTATCCGATGCAACTTCAGGCAAATATTTTAGCAGCAACTCTTCAGTAGCAGCTAAAGCAGTACGCCATTGCAGTTGTGCTTTCTGTAAAGAACATTCAGCTTTAGTCGCTTGACTTGGACTTAAAACTTCTTTTAAACTCGGCAATATCCATTTATATTTATACACTGGAGTTCACCCCTTAATTTCAAAGCGACTAACAGCTTCAGAAACTGGTGATTCACTATTTCTTAAGAGTGTACCGAGATATGTCTTAAGAAGGAAAGTAGTAGAACCGAACAACCGTAGGGGCGTTTTCCGTTAACAGTTAAGAATTGGTAATTGGTGATTGGTAATGGGTAATTGTCCCCTACCTGCAATACTTCATCAAAAAATTCCTCCTAAAGATAGATGCATAGTCCAAACTCAAGGTCGATTTAAATTCGAGTTTGATAGGGGTTAAATGGAGATAAAAATGGCTTTGGGAGAATATAAGCGTGCAGTTGGAACATTTCCGAGTCGCAACGACATTGAATATGCACTCTGCTATATAAAAACTAGACAAGTCTAGACTTTTATTTCTTGTTTCAACGGGGGCATGGGAGCGGTTAACCCTCAACAAGCTTACACGGTTAAGCCATCCGCGTGATTGTTAAACATCTTGATGTAGCTACGGTTTTTGCATATCAATCAAGAAAGCTTTTCTAAGATTTTAGCAAAAAACGAAGCATAAAATACATCAAAAAAATATAGACAATTGTCCCGAATTGACATTGCTTGTCTACAAAAAAGGTTACTAGTCAAAGCTCCCTCCTCCCTACCCTTACCCAGCAATGCAATCGAAGTAAAAACAACCATTTTGTATGGAAACCGGGTTTTTCGCGTTATTTCGGTAAATGGATTGAAAAATTCCCTTCGAGAACACAACACCAAAGTTAGGACTTATACAACTAGCACAATTAAAAACGAAAATTATGAGTCCATATTTATGACATTACCCATTAATTTATTACCGGGAACATCCGTTCTTTCTTCTTCAATATCTTCTTTTTCAATCCAAAGAAAAAGAATAGCGAAAACGGGGAAAGGTAAAATATAAAAAACTAACGGAATCATTATCCAAGGTAACCAGGAAGCTGCGTATTCTCCTGTAAGTTGCGTCATATCCACCATGATTTATTCTCCTGTTGAGATAGAAGTAAATAGGTATTGAAAATTTCGTTCTTATTTTTAGTTTTTAGCCATCAGCTAATATTAACTGCACCGCGAAGAATGGCATCTAAAGCATCAAAATTTTCTAGTAACAAGTATGCAAATACAGCACCCCCCATTGAACCTAGAAATACTCCGCCATTAAGTTGGTTCCATTCTTCACGAGTTTTTAATGGTCTCAGAGGGTCTTTACAATAAGAGTTATAAGCTCCACGGGGATTTCCTTGAAAAGTAGTCAAAGCAAAAATAGAAATGCCCAAACACGCTAATGCAGTGATAAAAATAGCCGTAATTAATCCACTTAAATTAGCTCCATGGGCAGTTTCTCGGAGTGGCCCAATTACAACCTCCGGTCCCACTAAAAAATAACCATGAGCCATACCAATTTCTAGCCCTCGCATAAAAGGAGTTAAACCTTTACGATAGGCAGGCAAATTATTAATAAAGGCTTTTGCTAAGGGAGAATCGTTGATTGGTGTGGATAAATTAGCAAGAAAGGGGTTGTCTTGATATGGTTTTATCAAATCTGTTTCGGTATTAGCCATATTTACCTGCTGATTGTTTTTGTACTTGTTAAAAATCTCTTATCTTTTATTTTAAAAAGAAATAGTCTCTAAATACAATATTTGATATTTAATTGTTATAAAAATCAATATTTATGAAATTAATTAATAATAAGAAAATCCTCTAACCGTTAGGCTTTGGCTCAAAGGTCAGAGGAGGTCGAATGACAAATTTTGTAAAGCTTAAAAATATTTTTTTGCGTTTTAATAATATTGCGACTCAAATAATCTAACTATTTTAGGACTTACACACAGACTAGGATTTTATGTCATTACGAGGGAAGCAAAGTAATCGTAAAGGCTTATTTTTAGTTGTTGCCTAAGTCCTATGTAAATTTCCAGAAAGTTGTCACAATTGCAGCAAAAATAATGATATTAACAACTTTCTTTTTCAACAATCATTTAATGATTGTTAATTGTTAACAGTTATCACGGTTAGCTGATAACTGTTAACTGATTTAACCTAATCGACTCGCCGTTGAAGCAATTAGAAATGCCCCATAGGTAGCAATATAACCAACTGTGAAGTGGGTTAAGCCAACCAAACGAGCCTGAACAATAGACAAAGCAACAGGCTTATCTCTCCAATAACCAAAAGATAATGGTGTTTGTTCGTGAGCCCAAGCGAGAGTTTCAATCAACTCTTGCCAATAACCCCGCCAAGTGATTAAGAACATGAAACTCACAGCCCAAGCTAAATGTCCTAAGAGGAACATCCAAGTCCAAACAGCAAGGTTGTTGGTACCGTAGGGATTGTAACCGTTAATCAGGGATGCTGAATAGTTCCACAAGTAATCTCGGAACCAGCCCATTAAATAAGTAGAATTTTCATTGAACTGGGCGACATTCCCTTGCCAAATAGCTAAATGCTTCCAGTGCCAGTAGAATGTTATCCAACCGAGAGTATTGAGCATCCAGAATATACCTAGGTAAGAAGCATCCCAAGCGGAGATGTCACAAGTCCCACCACGACCGGGACCATCACAGGGGAATGAGTAACCAAAATCTTTTTTATCCGGCATTAGTTTAGAACCACGGGCATCCAAGGCACCCTTAATTAAAACCAAGGCGGTGACGTGCAAACCGAGAGCAATTGCATGGTGAACCAGAAAGTCACCAGGACCAATTGTGAGGAATAACGAGTTAGTACTACTATTGATGGCATCTAGCCAGCCTGATAACCAAACATTAGCGTGATTAGGCCATGCTGTAGAAGCAATACTATCTGGATTCGACAACAAAGTATTAAATCCGTAGAGTGCTTTACCGTGAGCCGACTGGATAAACTGAGCAAATACTGGCTCAATCAGAACTTGTTTATCCGCTGCACCAAAAGCAACCTCTACGTCATTGTGAACGTACAATCCTAAAGTATGAAAGCCTAAGAATAGAGACACCCAACTCAGGTGAGCAATAATCGCTTCTTTGTGCTTCAAAACCCTGTCTAAAACATTATCCTTATTCAATTCTGGATCATAGTCTTTAATCCAGAAGATAGCAGCGTGGGAAAATGCCCCTACCATCAAAAATCCAGCTATGTATTGATGGTGAGTATAGAGCGCTGACATGGTGGTGAAGTCGCGAGCGATGAAAGCGTAGGGTGGCATCGAGTACATATGCTGTGCCACCAAAGAACTTGCTACGCCCAAAGCAGCTAGCGCTAAAGACAATTGGAAATGTAATGAGTTGTTGATTGTGTCATACAGTCCTTGGTGAGGTAAATTGAACTGTCCTTGCACCTTTTGCCCAAAGAAGTTTTTGGCATTGAGCATTTCCTTCATGCTGTGACCGATACCCCAGTTGGTACGGTACATATGACCCGCAACAATCAAAATTACTGCGATCGCTAAGTGGTGATGAGCCATATCTGTTAACCACAGCGATTCTGTTTGCGGGTGAAAACCACCTAAAAAAGTGAGAATTGCCGTTCCTGCACCTTCGTTCGTACTAAATAGATGATTTGCCGTATCCGGGTTTTGTGCGTAAATACCCCAGTTTCCCGTGAAAAAAGGTAACAATCCTTTGGGGTGGGGAGCCACAGCCAGGAAATTATTCCAACCAACATGAATACCGCGAGATTCTGGGATTGCAACGTGAACCAAATGTCCCGCCCAAGCCAAAGAGCTAATACCGAATAAACCTGCGAGGTGATGATTTAGACGAGATTCATTATTTTTAAACCAAGCAAGTCCGGGACGGAATCTAGGTCTGAGGTGCAGCCATCCTGCGAATAAGAATACAGCCGCAAGCAGTAAGAGAAACAATGAACCACCGTAAAGTTCATTATTTGTCCGCATACCGATGGTATACCACCAGTGGTAAACACCAGAGTAGCAAATATCAACGGGATTATGCGCTCCAGCTTGAGTAAAAGCCTCAATTGCTGGGGGTCCAAATTGAGCATCCCAAATTGCATGGGCAATGGGATGTACGTGGAGTGGATCTTTAATCCAAACTTCAAAGTTACCTTGCCAAGCAACGTGGAACAAAATACCCGATGTCCACAAAAAGATAATCGCCAAATGACCGAAGTGAGAAGCAAAAATCCTTTGATAAAGATTTTCCTCGGTCATTCCGTCGTGACTTTCAAAATCGTGAGCAGTTGCGATCGCATACCAAATGCGACGAGTCGTCGGGTCTTGTGCCAAGTCTTGGCTAAATTTGGGAAATTTAGTTGCCATAAACTTTTATTGTTTTTGAGTAAGAAAAAATCATTAGTTTTATTTACTCCCTTCCCGCTCCTGATTGTTATATCTTTTAAACTCTTTCCTCTGCGTTCTCTGCGCCTCTGCGGTTATATAATCAGGAATTTTTTAGCGGGATAGGAGTAAATTTCTTCAACCAAGTGCGCTCATTCGTGCTAGGAAGAATGCCCAAGTGGTAACAATTCCTCCCAATAGGTAGTGAGCGGCTCCCACAGCCCGACCTTGAACGATACTTAAAGCACGGGGCTGAATCGCAGTAGTAATTTTCAACTTGTTGTGCGCCCAAACAATCGATTCAATCAGTTCTTGCCAGTAACCACGACCGCTAAACAGGAACATCAAGCTAAAGCCAAAAACAAAGTGTCCAGCCAAGAACATTAACCCGTATGCAGAAAGTGCTGTATTGTATGAATTGATTACTTGGGAAGATTGCGCCCAAAGAAAGTCCCGCAACCAACCGTTATTCGTAATCGATGACATCGCAAAGTTTCCACCAGTAATGTGAGTGACTACCCCATTACCATCAACCGTCCCCCACACATCCGATTGCATCTTCCAAAAGAAGTGGAAAATTACCATCGACAGAGAATTATACATCCAGAACAGTCCCAAGAATACATGATCCCAAGCAGATACCTGACAAGTACCGCCGCGACCTGGACCATCGCAAGGAAAGCGGAAACCAAGGTTTGCTTTATCTGGAATTAAGCGCGAACTGCGGGCAAATAGTACACCTTTGAGCAGAACTAGCACTGTGACGTGAATTGTAAAAGCGTGGATGTGGTGAATTAAGAAATCCGCTGTTCCCAAAGGTATAGGCATCATTGCCACTTTACCACCTACGGCAAGAATACCACCGCCAAAGGCATAACTTACAGGCTCGTGCAAACCTGGAGCCGTCACTCCCAATCCAGAGGTTTGTAAATTGTGCAAGCCCCCAAACATATTCCCCAAAGGTGTAGCCGCTTGTAATCCCAGATTTCCGATTGCCATTGTGTGAATATGTTGTATCCACTGAGCAAAAACAGGCTGCAATTGAATTCCCGTATCCGAGAACATATCTTGGGGACGACCAAAAGCCCGCATAGTATCGTTGTGACAATATATCGCAAAGCTATGGAACCCGAGGAACTGACACACCCAAGCTAGGTGAGAGATAATTGCGTCTCGGTGTCGAATTACGCGGTCTAGGACATTGTTATAATTTATTTCCGGGTCATAGTCTCGCACCATATAAATTGCTGCATGAGCGGCGGCACCGACTATTAAAAAGCCTCCAATCCATATATGATGGGTGAACAGAGATAAAACCGTGGCATAGTCTGTCGCCAAATATGGATAGGGTGGCATCGCATACATATGATGGGCAATTATGATACTTAGAGAACCCAACATTGCCAGATTGACTGATAACTGAGCGTGCCAGGAAGTTGTCAGGACTTCGTAAAGACCTTTATGACCTCTAGGACCAATAAAGCTCAAAAATGGCAGCATATTCGGATTTCTCAGGTCATCGAGCATGAGCTTGATATTATGACCAATACCCCAATTAGTCCGGTACATATGACCGGCAACAATGAACATTACAGCTATAGCTAAGTGATGGTGTGCTATATCTGTTAACCACAAACCGCCAGTAGTAGGATTAAGACCACCGTTAAATGTCAGAAATTCTTTGTATCTATCCCAATTCAAAGTAAAGAATGGTACCACTCCACTCATAAAACCCCAATCAACGCCGGGATATAATCTTCCCATCAAGCTAGGGTTCAAGATGAATTCATGAGGTAGAGGAATATCCTTAAGAGCTACCCCAGCATCCAGCAGCTTGTTAGTAGGTAAAGAAACATGAATTAGGTGTCCGCACCAGCCCAAGGAACCCAAGCCTAAAAGTCCAGCTAAGTGATGATTTAACATCGACTCAACATTCTGAAACCATTCTAGTTTGGGAGCGCGTTTGTGATAGTGGAACCAACCAGCAAATAGCATCAATGCTGCCATTACCAAGGCTCCAATGGCTGTGCAGTATAATTGGAACGCATTTGTAAATCCAGCACCCCGCCACAGTTGGAAAAGTCCAGAGGTGATTTGAATCCCGTGGAAGCCATCACCCATATCGGCATTCAAAATTTCTTGACCAAATATAGGCCAGACTATTTGAGCGCTTGGTTTAATACCAGTGGGATTTGTCATCCAAGATTCAAAATTGGAAAAATTTGCCCCATGAAAATACATCCCGCTCAACCAGATAAAAATCACTGCTAAATGTCCAAAATGAGCGGCGAAGATTTTACGAGATACATCTTCTAAGTCACTGGTATGAGTATCGAAATCATGAGCAAGAGCGTGCAGATTCCAAATCCAAGTTGTGGTTTTCGGACCTCTAGCAAGGGAGCGATCAAAGTGTCCTGGTTTCGACCACTTCTCAAAAGAAGTAGGCACCGGATCTTTATCGACTACTATTTTTACTTTTTGCTCTCGCTCTGGAGTTATTGTCATAATGATTGTCTCCTTTTTGCAATAGGGTTAGGGGGAGCAGGGAGCGGGGTTGGGGGG
>NZ_JADEWL010000253.1 GCF_015207665.1 Plectonema cf. radiosum LEGE 06105 | reverse complement strand
CGCTAATTATCAATAGGAACCATATCTAATGCCTATTCTTGTGTACAAATTAGCTATCTTTGCTATTGGGCGATCGCAGTCTAAAAGGCACTTATGGTAAGACTTTGGTTGTTTTCGGAGATGTCTACTGGGGTCAATCAAATTAACCGGATCGTTATGCACATAAGTATACTTGTGCAACGACTGAGGGTCATCTAGGAATCCTTCAAACGAGTCTTTAGAAATAAATCGCCCCTTTTCCGGATTATAGTACCTAGCCCTCAGATAATAAAGGTCGCTATTTTCGTCAAACTGCTCGCCAGTAAAGCCAAAATCATTATCTGTATTGCCTTGTTGTCCTATCAACCGACCAAAGGCATCATATACATATTGGTCGGTTACATTACCATTGCTATCGGTCAGCGCATTTACAGAACCCAACCCAGCAGCATGATGAATCGATTCCTGACCTTGTTGGTCTTGGGAAATTAAATCCAGTCCGCGAACATAGGAATTCTCGATTGTCCCATCGGGTTTATATTCCTCAACAACCTCAGCGTATGCTTCTTCCGTATCAACCAAGTAGCGTGTTTCTTCCCCATTAACAATTACCGCAACCCGATTGCCATCAGCGTCATAACGGTATTCAATACGCTGTGTTCCTTGGGCGCTTACGATGTCCGCACCAATTAATCGTCCTTGGTCGTCCCATCTGTAGTTTACTTGGTCTGTGCCGTTAACCTTAACAGTTAGCGTACTGCCGTTGTCATCGTATGTATACTCAGTGGTTTGACTATTGAGAATTTCTCTGAGCAATCGGTCATTGTCATCGTAGCTGTATGTCGTTATTCCTTCACCTGAGTCATTGCGACTGAGGCGATTACCTACCGCATCATAGGTATAACCAATCGTGCGATTTCCGGCAGTTGGATCGGAAATTACTTCTTGAACTAGACGATAAAGTCGATCGTAGGCGTAATTAACCTGTCGTCCGTTTGCTTCTGTTACAGCTAAACGGTTTCCTGCTAGCCCCAAAGTGTATTCATAACCAGCAATTATACCGGATGCTCCCCTTTGCTCCACAGAAGCAAGCCTATCTAAGCTATCGTAGTGGCGAGTTTCTATTGTATTGTTGGATAATTCGGTGCGAACTAAGTTGCCAACTGCATCGTAAACATATCTCGTAACGCCTCCACTGCGATCGCTGACTGTTTGCATTCGATTCAGGGCATCGTAAGTATAACCAACTGTTCCCGCAGAGGTGGTTAGAGATGTGCGGTTTCCAGCAATATCATAGGTGTAACCAATAGTTCTACCGTCTACTCCTGTGCGTGTAGTTAGTTGGTCTCGCTCATTGTATGTATAGCTAGTTACACCTCTGCTATCCGTCACCGTTGCCCGTTGCAGTGTTGGCGTATAGGTATAATTAACAGAGGTTCCATCTGCAAAACCTTCTGTAATTATTTGGTCGTTACTGTTATATCTGTAAGTTATTGTTTTGCCGTTAAAATCCGTGACACTGGTAACATTTCCCACCGCATCGTAGGTTTGGGTGGAACGTTGACCCAAAGGTAGTATGGTGGCAAAACGTTGACTAACAGCATCATACTGGTAAGTAGTTGTGTTCCCTTTAGCATCCTTCTGGCTAATTAGGCTCCCTTCCGCATCATAGCCGTACTCTGTACGCTGACCCAGAGCATCAACTACAGCCGTTAGCCGATCAAGGGCATCATATTTAAATTGAGTAGTAATACCAGCTTGGTCTGTTTCCGCAATTACGCGATCGAGAGCATCGTATGTGGTAATTGTTTTTGTGCCATCGCTTAATCGAGTTTCGATAATACGACCTAATGGGTCATACACAAACTGGGTAGCACGGTTGAGAGCATCGGTAACAGTTACTACTTCCCCATTAGTATTGTAAGCATTGCGGGTGAGATTTCCTAATGCATCACGGATGAGGATTTGACGACCAGCAGCATCATATCCATACTGGGTTCGATTTCCTCGTTCGTCAACAAAACCAATTAAACGACCAGCAGCATCGTATTCTCTACGAATTCTGGGATTATCAGCAAGATTGCTGGGGGTGCTATCAGGAGCAATTGTTTCAACTAAACGACCCAAAGCATCATAAACAAAGTTAGTAACACGACCACCCCTATCAATGGAATTTATCCGTCGTCCATTTGCATCGTAGGTAAACTGCTCAGTTGTACCATCTGCATCGCGAATCTCTGTTAACTGGCTGCGATTATCGTAAATATACTCAGTTCTACGACCTAGTGCATCAATTGTCGCTGTGCGATCGCCTGAAGCATTATATTCGATTCGGCTAACATTACCTAAAGCATCGGTGACGGTAATTGGTCGATTTTCTCCATCATAGGTAAACCGGGTAGTATTGCCTAACGGTGTGGTAGTAGTCAGTAAATTACCGTTATTATCGTAAGTTAATAAGCTCTTTTGATTTAGAGCATCGATGATAGCAGTTATACGACCTTGGCTATCATACTCATATCGGGTTGCATTAGTTTGAGGATTGGTAACACTTACAACATTGCCCTGGTTGTCGTAAACATAGGTGGTTGTTTGACCTGCTGCATTAGTTGTAGTTAGAAGATTTCCTTGAATGTCGTAAGAATTTTGCGTCTTGTTACCAAGGGGGTCAGTAACCGTTACAACTTTATTTAAGTTGTTGTAAATGTAGGTAGTGGTTTGATTTAAACCATTAGTTTCGCTGAGAAGATTTCCCCTACTGTCGTAAGTATAGTTTGTTGCATTTCCTAGCGGGTCTTTCACGCTCAGAAGGTTATTATTCGCGTCGTAAGTTCTTTGGATAACACCACTCAATGGATTAATTTCGCTAATAATATTACCGCGATCGTCGTAAACCAGTGTTGTGGGATTACCTAAAGCATCAGTAATAGTTTGCACCGAACCATTTGTATTAAAGCCCAAGTCAGTTACATTACCATTACCATCAATAATCCTTGCTAATCTTCCTTTCTCGTCATACTCAGTGCGAACACCCTTACGTCCCAAGGGGTCAATTATCTCGGTTAAGAAGCTTGGGCGATTTGGGTTATTGTAAACAAACTGAGTTGCATTATTGTTGCGATCGCTTACACTTACCAAATTCCCTCTCGCATCATACCCATACAAAATCGCTTTACCTGTGGGGTCAGTAATTTGGGTAATCCGTCCTTGGGTATCCCGCAAAAACTCAACGGAAGCACCTGTGGAACTGAAAATACCGTTATCTTGGAAAGTTAAAGTATTATTGTTACGGTCTTTAACTGTTTGCAGACCTTTAAATTGGTCGTACTCGTAGATTGTACCGTCTTTGGTAGTGAGTTTATATTCCGAGGGGTTATAAGCGAAGGGAATAAAGAACAAACTAAAGCTACCATCTGACCTTTGTTGGAGGTTAATGTCATCGACTTCTAACTTGTCATAAACTCCAGGGTCTGCAACAAATCTAGGTTTCCAAAATGCACCTAATAAACTACCACCAGCGACATAGGGGTCAAAGGTGAAACCGACACGACGACCTTCGGGGTTGGTTAAATAGACTTTTGTCCCAGCAGTGAAGGGATTTGCACCAAATAGTGATGGTACACCTTGTTTTTCGGCATCGGTTAATGGTACTGATTCTTGAATTTTGGCATCTTTAACTCCCAAACTCCAACCAAAGCCAAAATCACCGGAGAAACTACTTTGGAGTGTGTCGTAAACTCGATTAACTTGAATAGGAATTCCTGCTAATGGAATCGATAAATCGGTTAACTCTAGTCGGAAATTACCAACTTTGTTGTCACCGGAAACACCTAGGAAAACCCCTCGCGAGCTAATATTACCGCTAAAATCTTGGGCTGTAACTCTTAGGACGTAGTTACCGTTAAATAAGGTAGTGGGGTCAAATTGACCGATTATCGAGCGATTAACATTAGTTTTACCTTCCGAGATAGTCACAAAATCTGGATCAGCAGCAGCCAGATTATTAATATCAACCAGGTCTAAAGGTGCGTAATCTACACGGTAAAATTCCAGGTTGTCATCGCTAACGCTACCAACAATATCTGTGAGGTTGGTAATAGTTTTATTGGTTTGGGGGCTGATAATTTCAACTGTTGGTGCAGTGGTGTCGCTGGGGTCAAGTACGCGCAGAGATAAATCTTTTTTAACTACATTTCCTGCGGTATCGGTTGCAGTTGCGACAACTTGGAATACACCAGCTTGATTTAGCTGGACTATTGCAGAACCTGCATTAAGAGTAACGGGATTTCCATCAATAGTCAGGGCAATATTGGCAATACCATTATTATCTGTACCAGATACTTGGAAGGTGACGCTTTCGCCGATGTTAACAATATTGCTGCTAAAACCAAATTGAACTGTAGGTAATTCCTTATCTACCCCATCACCGACATTGATTTGGAAGGTTTGGGTTGCAGAACCTCCGCGTCCATCTTGTACCCGCAAAACAACATTCTGGCTTCCTATTTCATTTGCTGTAGGTCTCCAAACTACCACACCTTTTGATGCATCTACAGCCATGCCATCAGGTTTTTCCAACAAATCAAAGCTTAGAACATCTCCGTCTCTATCTCTAGCGAAAGCATT
>NZ_JADEWL010000060.1 GCF_015207665.1 Plectonema cf. radiosum LEGE 06105 | reverse complement strand
CCCTAATCCCCCCATCTCTCAATCTCCCCCCCTTCCTCCTTCTCAGATTCCGGTAAAAACTGGAAATGATTTCGTAGTTCCTGCTACTGATGTGCGGATAGTAGGGGTTACTTCGGAGTTACAGTCCGTTATTCAAGGTGTAATTAAAACACAACCGGGTGGGGAAACTAGTCAAACTCAACTAGAACAAGATGTAACGGCTATTTTAGATACTGGTTTATTCGCGGGTGCTACTGTCAACAGTCGCAGTAACGAGCAAGGTTTGAGTGTGGTATTTCAGGTAAAACCTCTAATCGTAAATTCGCTGCAATTAACTGGAGCGAAAGCGCTTTCTTATGAAGTTGCTCAAACAATTTTTCAATCGCAAATTGGTAAACCGATTAGCCCAAGCGAGATGAAAACAGCAGTAGAAAATATTAATAAATGGTATACCGAAAATAGTTATAGTTTGGCACGGGTAATTGCAATTAAACCTAATCGTCAAGGGGTATTGGATGTAAATGTAGCCGAAGGTACGATTGAAAATATAAAATTCCGCTTTATTAATGATGATAATCAAACGGTTGATAAAAAAGGTAAACCGATACAGGGACGTACTCAAGCGGAATTTTTAAACAAGCAAATACAACTTCAACCCGGACAAGTATTTCAAGAAAGTAAGATTAGACAAGATATTCAGCGGTTGTATGCTACGGGGTTATTTGAAAGAGTTAATTTGGAACTCGAAGGTGATGCAAATAACCTTGATGTAGTTTACTACATTAAAGAAACTGGAGCGCGTTCTGTAAATGTCGGTGGTAATTATAGTGCTGACCAAGGAATTATCGGTACATTAAATTATAGCGATCGCAATATTGGCGGTATCAACGAAAATTTAAATGTTAATCTCCAACTTTCTCAACGGGATATCAACTTTGATGGTAGATTTACTAGTCCTTATCGAGAAAATGAGCCTGACCGTCTAGGTTACAGTATAAGTGCTTTTCGCAAACGTCAAATTTCTGATACTTTTGACAGCGATATCAAATTAGCCAACGGTGATAAAGTCCGAGAAGGCAAAATTGGTGGTAGCGTCAGTTTTCAGCGTCCAATTGACGGATGGAATACTAGTTTAGGGTTTAACTACACTCGCGTTAGTATCAGTGATAGAGAAGGTAAAATTACCGCAAATGACGTTCAAAATAATCCATTAACAAAAAGTGGTACTGGTATTGATGATTTAGCAACTGTATCTCTAAACGCGACTAAAGATATGCGCGATAATGCTTTTAATCCTACCCAAGGTTCTGTTCTCAAATTAAGTACAGAACAATCCCTTCCCTTCGGACAAGGGGAAATCTCAATGAACCGTTTGCGGGCTGATTATACACAATATGTACCAGTAAAATTATTTGAATCTTCTCAAAGTCAAGTATTTGCCTTTAACGTCCAAGCGGGTACAATAATAGGAGATTTACCTCCTTATGAAACCTTTAATTTAGGTGGTTCCAATTCCGTTCGCGGTTATGATGCTGGTGATGTTGGTAGCGGTCGCTCTTACGTATTAGCTTCCGCAGAATATCGCTTTCCCATCCCCATTTTAGATTCTTTAGGAGGAGTCTTATTCGCTGATTTTGCCACAGATTTAGGTTCTGGGGATACAGTAATCGGCAATCCTGCGGGAGTTAGAGGTAAACCAGGTGAAGGTTTTGGTTACGGTGCTGGTTTACGGTTAAATTCACCTTTAGGATTAATTCGTGCTGACTACGGTCTTAATGATCAAGGCGAAAGTAAAGTTCATTTTGGTATCGGTCATCGATTTTAACATAGGTCAAAAGTCATAGGTCAAAGGTCAAAATGAGAAGTCGGGTTTTTTCTCAAATATCAACGATACAACAGAGTTATTTTAAAAACCCGACTTCTGATTGTCGGCAAAAAACTAGACATCATAACTCAAATATGGTATAATTAGCCTCTGATTTATTTTTTTGATAAAATTATTTATTAAAAAATTAATAAGTAATTGAAATAGAAAAAATATTTAACAGTTATCAGTCAAGATAATTGGGTTTAAGTCCCACTATATCAGCGTCAACTGACAACTGTACGCGAAGCGTTCCCCTAGGGAAAGCTGATTAGTGGCAGGGGTTGGTGGCGGGTTTAAATAGAACACCATGCCCCTCACGATTGATAACTGATTTAATTTAATTAATGATTTTTCACTGTTGATGATTTATACTTACTCAAAATCACATATTAAAAATTAATATGTAATGCTGGAAAAGCAATAAATTAAAATAAACGATATTAACGTATTATTTGTTACTATTTGAGAGCTTTAGTTTTCTAAGCATCCAGGTAACAAGTCAGTCCTAGTTTAAAATGATAAATTAGATTGTCGCTTTCGCCAATTGTAAAATCCCAAAATAAAATCACTATGCTAACTGGTAAAACCTTACAGGGTGGTAAATATACTATCAACCAGGAAATTGGAAGGGGTGGTTTTGGTGTCACTTACAAAGCAACTCATCATTTCTTGCATCAAGAGGTGGTGATCAAAACCCTTAACCATAAACTTCAAAAGCATCCAGATTTTGCGAAATTTGAATCTCAATTTCAAGATGAAGCTAGAAGATTAGCGAGTTGTGTTCATCCCAACATTGTGCGGGTGAGCGACTTCTTCGTAGAAGCGAATTTACCTTATATGGTAATGGAGTATATTCCTGGTGATACCTTGGGTGAAGCATTTGTGATGCCGGGAATACCTTTAAAAGAAGAAATTGCGATTCATTATATTCGTCAAATTGGTGCGGCTTTGGGGGTAGTACATCAAAAAGGTTTATTGCATAGAGATATTAAGCCAGATAATATTATTTTGCGGCAAAATACCAATGAAGTTATTTTAATTGATTTTGGTATTGCAAGGGAATTTAACACCGGGGTCAGACAAACTCATACCGGAATGGTATCCGAAGGCTATTCTCCAATCGAACAATATCTAACCAGCGCACCGCGATCGCCAGCTACCGATATATACGGTTTGGCATCTACTCTATATGCATTACTAACAGCACAAGTACCGATGCCGGTATTATTGCGGGATAGGGAAAAAATGCCTGCTCCTCGCGAATTACAGCCCCATTTGAGTGCTGCGGTAAATCAAGCGGTAATGCGCGGTATGGCTGTAGAAGCGCGTTTTCGTCCGCAAACAGTAGAGTCATGGTTAGACTTGCTACCTGTTCGGGGAAGAACTATTATTCAAGCAGTACCGACTCATGCAGTACCAACGATTGATTTATCAACCCAAAATTACGAACCTGTACCACCAGCAGTTGTTGCGATCGATCCAGATTTAGCACCGACATCAATTTCAGGAAAAGTAACTAGCAATATTAAAGAAACTTGGTTTAAAAAAGTACCTTCACCCAAAGTTTTGATTAGTACGGGTGTAGCAATTTTTGGTGTGACATTAGGTTTTGGTTTAACAAAGATTGCTTCGACAACAGAAAGACAACAGCAAGCTGTACCAGTTATCGAACAATCGGTAGAAACAGCAGCAGAAATTCCTGTTGTAGAATCATCTCCTACAGTTTCACCTTCACCTCAAGAAACTGAAGCTGCAAAACAAAGGGAAACTTCTTCAAACAGTAATAACACTCCTCAAAGAAGAGTAACGAGAACTAGAACCACAAAAGAATCGACAACTTATACTCCTAGAAGACGCAGACGTAATAGTACTGCTTCAAGTTCAAGCAGTAACTCTCAATCATCTTCATCTTCTCAGAAAACCCAACAATCAGCCGATTATAATCAATCTACATCGCGATCGTCGAAACCCAGTTCGAGAAATAACAGTGATTCTTCAGGTACATCAGTAATAAATACTACGATTCCACCCAAAGCAGCTTCGAGTTCATCTCAGAAAGCAGTTCCTTCACAGTCTTTAGTAGAAAGACTTAGAGAAGTAAGAGATTCTCGTAATAGTGGTTCATCTCCTAAAAATAGCGTCAAAGTAAAACCGGAGAAAAAACCTATTCAACCTGTAATAGTACCGACAGTACCAGCAAAACAATCAAGCTCTAATCCTCCAGTTCAATCCGTAATAGTACCGACTCAACAGGTTGGAAGTGATTCACAAAATAGTAATTAATTAAAAAACTCGACTTGTTATATTTGTATAATTATTCCCTACTGCATACTGACTTGTAAGTGAGTAGGCAGTAGTGAGAAAAACGCTTACATTCATGGCAATGAACAAAAAATTTTCATGTTGAGTGCCTTTATTAGTGATGAACTGCTATTGTAGAGTAGTTGTAGATTTAGAAATAGCTAACTTTTCTTCTATTTGCTGTATTGCAGCTAGCCAAACTTGATAACCTTCTAAACTTAAATGTAAACCATCGGTAGTCAAGTCTTGTCGTAAATCTCCTTGAAAATCAGCAAACCATTTATGAAGGTTAATATAATTAACACCTTCTTGTTTAGCAATATTTGCTAATTGTGTATTGATAGTGCGAATGCGAGTATTAGGAATTGTTGGTAAACGAGTTGGTAATATTGATTGAATAATAATATAACTATTGGGATGAGTACGTTTTAAACTCCGAATCATTTGACGATGATTGTTTAAAATCACAGTATCTGACGTACCTTTTCTTAAATCGTTGATACCAGCCATGATATAAATTATTTCTGGCTTTGTAGAAGAAAATGCAGATATTCTTCTTAATACTCCCGTGGAAGTATCACCCGATATACCTTGATTTAACCACAACTTTTGACTGGGAAGTTGATTTATGGGAAACCAGAGACTCAAAGAATCACCTAACATAATACTTAAGCGATTGTTACCTTGTCCTTTAGCGATTGCCACGGCTTCTAAAGCCAATAAATTTTTCCAATCTTGATATGTTAGCTTGGATTTTCTTCTAGTAATTAAGAGCGATTGCAACTGTTCGCTAGGTAATCTTGTATAAATATAACCTGCTTTGAGAGCAGCTAACCTTTGATGATAAAGTTGACTTCCAGAGATTAATCTTTTTTCTACAACTTGAGGAGAATTAAAAGAGAATTTTGTCGGTGGTGAAACTCTTTGAGATATAAAGTCCGATAAAGGCATTTCTGAGTCGGAGATTGTATTCTCTACTTTTGTTGCTTGCTTTTCTAGGTTTAATAAAAGCTGATAATGTTGTGGTTTGACTGTTGGTAACTTTGGTAAAATCGATGTTGGTATTGTCAATCCGATTAACAAGCTTGTTGTCAGTAGATACAAGTCTCTCATGTAGTTTGTACTTTACTCCATACTTAGTCAAATGACTGCTGTGTTCTTGTGGAATTAGCTTGTGTCAAATGATTATTTTTCTTATTTTTAAATACATTCTATAGTCATGTAAAGCTATTTTTAGCAGTATTAATTAAATTCTCCACAAAGAATTATCGGTATATTCGGAGACTTGATGAAGTTTTTACGATTACATCTTGTTTTAAGAGTTTTACATAAAAAAAACGCCAACTTTGTAAGAGAGCGCCTTGATTGCAACTGCGAAGTAATACTTATCTAAATTTACTTAGGGCTTGCTATCTTCAAATCTATACTGACTTCCGACAAGATAATTTTCGTTAATTTCAAACGATACCCAACGACGTTGTAAGCTTTCTGCAACGAAACCCGTAGTATTTGAACCCGCAAAGGGATCTAAAATAGTATCGTTTTCATCTGTAAGAAATTTAATAAAGAACTCCGCAAAACCACGAGGGAAACGCGCTGGATGAGGTTTGATTCCCGCTTGTTTGCAGCGTCGCATATAAGCACTATTTGATTCAGTGTTACCTATTTTTAAAAAGTTTTGCGCTTCTAAAAAATTTGGTGGAATTGCTCCTTTGTTATCTTTTTGGAATTTATTGGAAATATCATGTCCGCTAGGACGTAATTTTGCTTCATAGCCTTTCTCAAGCAAATTTTTCATGCTTTTGCTATAAGGCTTTAGCACTTTGGTATTATCAGCTTTAGGATGAGGCGTTTTAGATAACCACCAAACTACATTTACTGAATCCTTTACACGAATTCGTCTAACAGTAACCCATTCAGCAGGAGTCGGTAATCGAGCTGGATTGTAGTGATATAATTCTTGGGCAAGATAAAAGCCGAGTTTTTTACATAATGTCAGCAAAAGTTCATATTGATAAAGGCTACGAACTGGCAAGCCTGGAAGATAAGCGCCGCCTAAATCTAATACAAAAGAACCATCTTCGGCTAATACTCTTTTAAACTCTTTGGCAAAAGGTAGAAACCATTCTATATAATCTTCCTCACGTTGATTGCCATATTCTTTTTGACGTGTCAATGCAAATGGAGGTGAGGTAAGTATTAAATTAATACTGTTATCTGATATGTGTTCAATCAATTTCAAACTATCGCCCAAATATGCTTGACCGCATTTCTGGGAATAGTATGGTTTAAAGTTAATTGCTTTGGCTTTTCTATGCTTAATAATTTTTTCTCGCAAGAGCTTTGACTACTATAAGTTCATCTCAACTTTATATTTATAGCTTCTTTTGAACACCAGATTCATACTATTTATAAACTTTTATTTAACTGTCTGGCTCGCGAATTTTTGAAGGATGCGCTGACTTGGATGAGCCGAGAGGCTCACTAATTTATTTACAAGGGCTACAGGAAATAGCGCTGAATCATACATATCACAATGTAATGCTTCCACATTTGCTAGTATGACTTGTAAATTTGGTAAATCTTTATCAATAGGGGTCTTTTTTAATTCTTCGACTGGTAATGAAATTACGTGCATCTGTCCACTGTGAGTTTTAAAGATAACTTTATGACCATAATTGCTAGTAGATGCATATGGGCTGCTAGGGTCTCCCGAACCAGGCAAAATATACCGATAAATATATTTATCTGTTAGAACAACAGCTGTTCCAAAATCCAAGGTTTTCTGGAGGTCGTGGGCATGATCTACAAATGCACCGCTCTTTTCCAAACCTGCCAAGAGAATGTTCTGTTTACTTAAAAGAAAGTTTATAAGGTCGCGCATTGGTTTATGTAAACCAGCAGTTTGACCAAAAAAGCCTAGTGGACCATCTTTAATAAAAAGTATCTTTGTGAGTATATCTGGCTGACGATTCAATAATTGGCGAATTAAATGAACAATGATGAGATGTTCGACAACATTTACTAAATAACCTAATATTCCAGCAGCTCCTGTTTCCTCATCTATTACTTCATGTAAACGGAAAATATCGGTAAGGTGAATCCTTCCTCCTGTTTCTGGACAAGGAAAACTATATTCCCTATCCATATCTTGCTCTAAGAGCTTGACTGAATTGCCTTCTGAACTGAGAGGATTTGTAGCCAGTTTCCAAAGCCTATCTTCCTCAGTTCTTTGTCCACCTTTATAACGACGAAAAACAAACCAAGCTAAAGTATCAATCAAGCTTTTATCTTCGTCTAATGTGTTTTTCCTAAAAAATTCAAAAATTGTTGTAAGAACACTATTTTTGAGTGTATTCTCATCTTTAAGTCGAATATTCTTAGTGGGTAAAGCTAATTTCAGCCGGTTAATATTTTTAAGCTTGGCCATATCTTCTGGTGCAATAAAGGCGCTAGAATGAATTTGGGCTAAATCTTCCTGTTTAAAAAATAATGCCCCAAATTGTAAAAAGTGAATACTTCTAGAAGGAAAATCTTTTTCTAGAATAGCCTCTGTATAACCCCCATCAACAGCAATAATAGCTTCTACAGGATTGTTATCAGGTGGAGTAAATTTTACGGTCAAATCTGTTAACGGAATATTTTCTGCACGAGGAGGTTGATAAATACGCTCCATCAATGCCTGCACTTCTGGGTCATTAATAATATGATGATGAGAAGCTTTGCTTGCTGTTTCAAAAGGACGGCGATTATTTCTGCTGTTGTAGCCCATATTCTTATTCAGGAAATTATTATTCGGGAGGAAAGCGGTCAATTTGAACGGGAATTACAAATGGATTACTGTAAGTTTTCATACGAACAAAGCCTTTGTCCGTATCTTGGCTAAAGCGAATCAAGCCTTCAGTAAAGTCGCTAAAATCATAATATTTCCGCAGTTCTTTGATCTCATCTTCATTATTAAGGTGCGAGATAAACCAGTTCTGTGTTGCTTTCAAAATATTACTACTGATTGAGCTAACTTCTTGGGTTGCGTAGATTAAACCTAAATTCAATTTAGCTCCTTCTTTCGCTAAACGATTGTAGATTTGAGATAAATTTGTATCCTCTTTTTTGGGGAAAAGATTATGTGCTTCTTCAAAATAAAACTGGATAAAATTATTCGCTTGAGTGCTAGTAAACCGGCTGATAGCATCTGCAAAAATGCGATTGCAAATTCTTTCACTAAACATACGCTGAATCTCAGGATTACCAAGCGAAAGGTCAATAATTACAATTTTCCCCTGCCTAAGATTATTTAAAATATCTAGGTCAAAAGGTTCCTGAGCAGTACTGGTATGTTGCTCAATTACTGGTTTGAGAACTCTGAAGCCAGAACAATCAGCTCTCTTACCGGATCGGCTTTTACGAGTGAGCATTACTAATAAAGCTTTTAAATCATCATCAGCCCATTCACGATCATTTTGTTGTTTATAATTTCTAAAAACTTCAATATCATTATTGTCGTAAATATCCCATAAAGACTCCCACCAATTGGCTGCATCATCAAGAGAGATTCCTTGGCTTGGATTAATACCTTGACTCACAACACTGCGAACCTCTTGATTTGCAGTAAATTTTATTTTGAAATTTGATGGAGCTTGAAAACCCGCTCGATATAAACAGCAAAGATAAACAGCAATTCTGCGGTCGTGACGAGCAGCAGCCGAACGATTTGTAGCATAATCTTCAGGCTTAGCCAAATCGACTGTTTTAAAGCCCGTTACAAATCGAGTATTATCGTTTGCAATAGTAGGATAGGTTCTTATCAGATCGAACCCATTTTCTATTTCATTATAAAAATTAACCTTCATTTCCAAAAAATCTGGCTTTGCTACAGTTGAATATCTAACTGTTTGTTTTTTGTATAAATCAAAAATAGCCGTACCTTGATCTTGAAGGTTTGGATTAGCGTATTCACCATTTATATCAAAAATGATTTGACCAATTGGATACTTTGGATTATTGTCCTCTGTGAAAGCGTTTAAAATTTCGTCAACATTTTCCTGATCTTTATCTAGTTGAAATTGTGCATTGTCACTCATTTCAACGCAAGCTTGAATTATCTTTTTAAGAGTATTTGATTTACCTGTTCGCGTCATACCAAACAAAGCAGTTCTTTTTCCCGCAAAATCAGGAGCTTTAACATATACAGGGACATCAGTCTCAGTTTGCTGAAAGCGTCTACTAGAACTATAGCGAACTTTCCCTATTTTAATATCTCCCGTTCCTCCTGGAACACCATTCTCCCTGTAGTTTACAATAGCCTTTAATATATCAGTGGATGGTTTAATAACCGAATAATTATGTGCGCTATAGAAATTTTCTAAATCCGCACCGAAACGGCTTTTGCCTACGTTATCAAGATAGAAAGAACCTAATACAGAGCATTCCAAACCGCTGAAAGAAAATTCATAGCGCGTGAATGAATCTAATTGAGACTTTTGATTAGTGCCTGTACGGATATTATCTTTGTAGTATTCAACCATACTACTGATAACTTCTTGATCCGTAGGTAGCTTTGTTGGTTGGATGACACGAAGTAAAATTGCTTCAATATTTGCCTTGTCATCCAATTCATTATCATAATATGCGAGCAAGAAACATCCCTGTGGAATACCTTTAGCTCTTTGTTTCCAGGCATCAGCTACAAGGATTTCTGCCTTGCTATAACTAAAACGAAAAGGGCGAGCAACAAAAATACCTGTGTCCCATTCTCCATCTTCTCTTCGCTTAAAAAGCTTAATTTGGGTTAATTCTCTACTGATGCTCATATTTAATTACAAAATCGCTAATATTTTATAAGTCTGTAAATAATTTATTGACAAAGCAATACTGTATTTTTTCTTGTGAATATCTTATATCTATTTGATACTTGATACAAAAAATCTACCAAATTACAACGAAGGATTTTTTTATTTATCCAAAATCATGATGTTGGGTTACGACACGATTTGATAGATTCTACATCAAAAGCGAAATTTGGTTTTCGTGTCTAACCCAACCTACAAGATATTTTTTATTATTGAGTCCGCTAGCACGGCGGACTTTGCCTGTGTAGCCGTGAATTCTATTCGCCAGATTTTAGGGGACTTCAATACCCCACATACAAAAAATCCCCCACCATCAGGTGAGGGATTTTATATTTCTAAAAATTTACTTACTTCGTCTTCATGTTATCCGCCTACCCTACTCGCCGTTGAGGCTATCAGGAATGCGCCATAGGTAAGGATATAACCCACTGTAAAGTGAGCTAACCCAATCAAACGACCTTGAACAATGGACATAGCAACGGGCTTATCTTTCCAACGAACTAAGTTCGCTAAAGGTGTGCGCTCGTGAGCCCATACAAGTGTTTCAATCAATTCTTGCCAGTAACCCCTCCAGGAGATGAGGAACATGAAGCCAGTTGCCCAAACAAGGTGTCCGAAGAGGAACATCCAAGCCCAGACGGACAGGTTATTCATACCGTAGGGGTTGTAACCGTTAATCAGTGATGCTGAATAGTTCCACAAATAATCTCTGAGCCATCCCATGAGATATGTGGAGTTTTCATTAAACGCAGCTACGTTTCCTTGCCATATACCCAGATGTTTCCAGTGCCAGTAGAATGTTACCCATCCCACTGTATTCAATGACCAGAATAATGCTAGGTAGAAGGAGTCCCAACCGGAGATATCACAAGTACCACCACGTCCGGGACCGTCGCAAGGGAATGCATAACCAAAGTCTTTTTTATCGGGCATCAATTTGGAACCACGAGCATCCAAAGCACCTTTAACCAAAATTAATACGGTGGTGTGGATTGCCAATGCGAAGGCGTGGTGTACCAAGAAGTCCCCAGGACCGATGGTTAAGAATAATGAATTGGTAGTGTTGTTGATGGCATCTACCCATCCAGGCAACCAAGCAGCACCTGCTGTGGAAGCAATACTGTCAGGGTTGGATAGCAATGTATCCATGCCGTACAACACTTTTCCGTGAGCAGCTTGAATGAATTGAGCAAATACTGGCTCAATCAAAATCTGCTTTTCAGGTGTACCAAAAGCTACAACTACGTCGTTATGTACGTACAGACTCAAGGTGTGGAAACCTAAGAAAAGGGATACCCAACTTAAGTGGGAGATAATCGCTTCTTTATGCTTCAACACGCGGTCTAATACGTTGCCTTTGTTTTGTTCTGGGTCATAATCGCGTACCCAGAAGATAGCGGCGTGGGCAAAGGCACCAGTCATTAAAAAGACTGCAATGTACTGGTGGTGAGTGTACAACGCTGCCTGTGTTGTGTAGTCCCTTGCCATGAAGGCATAAGGCGGCAGTGCGTACATATGCTGCGCTACCAAGGAAGTAATTGTTCCTAATGCTGCCAGTGCCAAGGACAACTGGAAGTGTAGCGAGTTATTGATGGTGTCGTACAACCCTTGGTGGGGTAAGTTGAATTGTCCTTCAGTTTTGGTGCCAAAGAAGTTCTTGGCGTTGAGCATTTCTTTGATGCTGTGACCAATGCCGAAGTTTGTCCGGTACATATGACCGGCAACAATAAAGATTACCGCGATCGCCAAGTGGTGATGAGCCATATCGGTCAACCACAAGGATTCTGTTTGGGGATGAAAACCACCTAAGAAGGTGAGAATCGCCGTACCGGAACCTTGAGATGTTCCAAATATATGGTTAGCAGTATCGGGGTTAGCTGCATAAGCTCCCCAATTTCCCGTAAAGAAGGGTTGTAATCCTGCTGGGTGCGGTAGGGTGCTGAGGAAGTTATCCCAACCTACGTGTTGTCCACGAGATTCGGGAATAGCTACGTGTACCAAGTGACCAGTCCAAGCCAAGGAGCTAACACCGAATAAACCTGCCAAGTGGTGGTTTAAACGAGGTTCTGCACTCTTGAACCAAGAAAGACTGGGGCGGAACTTGGGTTGTAAATGCAACCAACCAGCAAACAGGAATACCGCTGCTAACAATAGGAGAAACACCGAACCAGAATAAAGGTCGTTGTTTGTCCGCATCCCAATGGTGTACCACCAGTGGTAGACACCAGAGTAAGCAATGTTAACCGGATAATCTACGCCACCTTGAGTAAATGCGTCGATCGCTGGTTTACCAAAGTGGGGGTCCCAAATCGCATGAGCGATAGGGCTGATATGAAGAGGATCTTTAATCCACTGTTCAAAGTTACCTTGCCAAGCTACATGGAATAAAAGGCTAGATGCCCATAAGAAAATGATTGCCAAATGACCAAAATGAGTAGCGAAAATCTTTTGGTAAAGATTCTCCTCGGTCATTCCATCGTGGCTTTCAAAGTCATTTCCCATCGCGATCGCATACCAAATCCGACGAGTAGTCGGGTCTTGTGCGAGGTCTTGGCTAAATTTTGGAAATTTTGTTGCCATAGGTTTTATAAATCCTCTGACATGAGAGCCATTAATAATTTGAGTTGAGAGTTATGAGTTATGAGTTATGAGTTATGAGTTATGAGTTATGAGTTATGAATTGAGAGATAGTTAATTTCGAGTTGCGAGTTATAAGTTCTTGACTCTTTACTCTTAACTACTAATCTTGTTGATTTTTATTCCTAACTTTCAACTCCTAACTTTCAACTCCTAACTCCTAACTCCTAACTCCTAACTATTGAGCTTGCTAACCTAACGAAATAATTCTGGCATGGAAGAATGCCCAGGTAGTAACGATACCACCTAATAAATAGTGAGCGACTCCAACAGCACGACCTTGAATAATACTCAAAGCACGAGGCTGTATTGATGGTGCTACTTTCAGTTTATTATGCGCCCAAACAATGGACTCAATCAATTCTTGCCAGTAGCCGCGAC
The DNA here is from genome assembly GCF_015207665.1 of Plectonema cf. radiosum LEGE 06105. Classification (GTDB taxonomy): domain Bacteria; phylum Cyanobacteriota; class Cyanobacteriia; order Cyanobacteriales; family Nostocaceae; genus Rivularia; species Rivularia radiosa_A. Next base: position 26,525 of record NZ_JADEWL010000060.1, on the reverse strand, counting down.
CGCTGAACAGGAACATTAAGCTGAATGCCCATACAAAGTGAGCGCCTAAGAACAGTAAACCATAGGCAGAAAGCGCACTACCGTAAGAGTTGATTACCTGTGAAGCTTGCGCCCACAAGAAGTCCCGTAACCAACCATTGATAGTAATTGCACTTTGAGCGAAGTTACCACCAGTCAGGTGCGATACGTTGCCTGCTGCGTCTACGGTTCCCCATACATCTGACTGCATCTTCCAACTAAAGTGGAAAATTACAATCGATAGGGAGTTGTACATCCAGAATAATCCGAGGAATACGTGATCCCAACCGGATACCTGACAAGTACCACCACGTCCGGGACCGTCACAAGGGAAGCGGAAGCCTAAGTTTGCTTTATCTGGAATCAAGCGAGAACTGCGAGCAAACAGTACGCCTTTCAACAGAATCAAAACGGTAACGTGAATTGTAAAGGCGTGGATGTGGTGAACCAAGAAGTCGGCTGTACCCAAAGCAATGGGCATCATTGCGACTTTTCCGCCTACAGCTAGAATACCGCCACCGAAAGCATAGCTAACAGGTTCCAATGCATTCGGTGCAGTGCCGCCAGGTGCCAAGGTGTGGAGGTTTTGTACCCACTGAGCAAATACTGGCTGCAATTGAATCGCCGTATCCGAGAACATATCTTGGGGGCGACCCAAAGCACGCATTGTGTCGTTATGAATATACAGTCCAAAGCTGTGGAAGCCGAGGAATATACATACCCAGTTTAAGTGGGAGATAATCGCATCTCGGTGACGAATCATCCGATCCACAATGTTATCTCGGTTTACTACTGGGTCATAATCACGCACCATGAAAATGGCTGCGTGGGCTGCACCACCGACGATACAGAAGCCGCCAATCCACATATGATGGGTGAAGATACACAACTGCGTTGCATAGTCAGTTGCTAAATATGGATAGGGAGGCATCGCGTACATATGGTGCGCCACGATGATGGTCAATGAACCCAGCGCTGCTAGGTTTACTGCCAATTGGGCGTGCCAAGATGTGGTCAAGTTTTCATAAATACCCTTGTGACCTTCACCAGTGAAGGGTCCTTTATGATTTTCCAAAATTGTTTTAATGCTGTGACCGATACCCCAGTTGGTACGGTACATATGACCGGCGACAATAAATACTACCGCGATCGCCAAGTGGTGATGGGCAATATCTGACATCCACAAACCGCCAGTCACGGGGTTTAAACCGCCTTTGAAGGTCAAAATATCTGCATATTGACCCCAGTTCAAGGTGAAGAAAGGCGCTAATCCGTTGGCAAAACCGGGATAAAGCTCGGTCAACAGGTCTTTGTTCAGAATGAACTCATGAGGCAGTGGCACGTCTTTGAGGGCTACTCCCGCATCTAACAATTTGTTAGTTGGTGCAGAGACGTGGATTATATGACCAGCCCAGCCCAAGGAACCACAACCCAACAACACTGATAAGTGGTGGTTGAGCATCGACTCCACGTTTTGGAACCATTCCAATTTGGGAGCGCGTTTGTGATAGTGGAACCAACCAGCAAATAGCATTAATCCTGCCATTACCAAGCCACCAATGGCTGTGCAGTATAGCTGGAATGAGTTAGTAATACCCCAACCACGCCATACCTGGAATAAACCAGAAGTGATTTGAATTCCGTGGAATCCACCACCTACATCACCATTTAAAATTTGTTGACCAACTATAGGCCAAACAACTTGAGCGCTTGGCTTGATATTCAACGGGTCCATTAACCAAGCTTCGTAGTTGGAAAAACGAGCCCCGTGAAATATCATCCCGCTCAGCCAGATGAACACTACGGCTAGATGTCCGAAGTGGGCTGCGAATATCTTGCGGGATACATCTTCTAAATCACTTGTATGCGAATCAAAATCGTGGGCGAGTGCGTGCAGGTTCCAAATCCATGTAGTGGTTTTTGGACCTTTAGCAAGGGTTCTATCAAAATGTCCTGGCTTGCCCCATCGTTCAAATGAGGTTGGTACCGGGTCTTTATCAACGATGACTCTTGCTTTCTTTTCCTCTCGCTCCGGAGGACTAATTGTCATTCGACCTCCTCTCTAATAAAAAGGACTGAGGAACTTTTCCACTAGTTGTCTTTACAAATAAATGTTACGCGACTCGCGTTTACATTTGTATGCTTTTTCAGCAGCAAAGACTCTATGTGAATATTGCTTTCTCGTTGAATTATAAGGTCATTTATCCCACATTGTGAGCGTCTGATTAACAATAATTAAAACTTCTCTAATTTTTTACTTGATCGTACTTTCAGGCTTTAGCCTTGGCTCAAAAGTCAATAGTTTATATATTTTTTTTACAAATAGTAACAATTGATATCTTTCTTGCTGTGCTTACCATACAACCGGGTAGCATCGCTATTACCTTTACATTGCTTTATCTTATGGTCACAATATTTGAAATAGTGATTAAGTATCGGTACTATAAACAGCATTCAGAAAATTTTTAGGTAAAGATTAATGCTTATCTACGATATATAGGTATTAATCAAACTTTAATCAAACTTTCAAATTACTATGTAAAATATTGTAAATATATCTTTTGATATACATATTGTATGTATTGGATTATTAAATATTCAGTTTTTGCGATCAACTCATTTAATCCTGCATTTATGGTTGATTAAACATCTCCGGAAATGAAATATGCGTCAATCGAAACCCTTGTAGAGACGCAAGGGTTCGCGTCTTTATCGGAGATGTCTATTTAACTGAATAATGGTTTTATGCCTATGATTAATATTTATATAGAACCAACAGTAATCTACCAGGTAGAAAAAATGAATTCATTGCTTACTAGGGCTTTAACAAAGCTGATTCGGAACAGGTACGCGCTATTTAAGACCTTGATAGTATCGATGTTGGTATTAAGTTTAACTGCTTGCGGAGGTAAAGCGGTTAGTCAAGATGTATCGATTAAATTATCTGAACCAATAGAGCAAAAGGACGCTCAACTTTCGAGAAAAATTTCCGAAGTTGCTCCTCCCGAAATTATTCAAGAATTGCGTCAAACTTTAGAAGTATATCAGCCCCAGGTAAAAATACTTAATCCTCAACCAGAAGAAGTATTACAAGAAGATAAATTACAAGTTAGCTTACAAGTTAAAGATTTACCAATATTTAAAAACGTAAAATATGGACTTGGTTCACATTTAAAAGTAATTTTAGATAATCAACCAGAATTAGAAGTTTATGACTTAAGTCAACCGTTAGAGTTAGTAGATTTATCACCGGGTACTCATACTCTGCGTGTATTTGCTTCTCGTCCTTGGCATGAAAGCTTTAAAAATGAAGGTGCCTATGCTCAAACTAAATTTCATGTATTCACTAAAAGCGATGATAACAATCCAGATAGCAATCTGCCAATATTAACTTACAATCATCCCCAAGGTAGTTATGGTGCAGAGCCGATTTTACTTGATTTTTATCTGACTAACGCTCCCTTACATCTTTTAGCTAAAGATAATCCAGACAGCGCGATCGCAGATTGGCGAATTCGCTGCACAATTAATGGTGAAAGTTTTATTATTGATAGGTGGCAATCGTTATATCTTAAAGGTTTTAATCCGGGTAAAAACTGGGTAAAACTAGAATTTATAGATAATCAAGGTAATCCTGTAAAAAATGTTTTTAATAGTACAGTTAGAGTAATTAATTACGAATCTAAAGGTAAAGATACTCTTGCAAAAATTGTTCGAGGAGAACTTGTATCTGAAGATTTACGTGGAATTGTAGATGCAAATTATGCAGTTGAAATACCTAGTGAAAAGCAAGTAAAAGAATCAGAAGAATCAGAAGGTGGATTTTTCAAGCGATTCAAGCGTGGTGAAGCGGAAAAAACACCAACTCCAGAAGTAATTGAAACACCACAACCGGAAACTAATTTAGAAGAGACAATTCCAGAAGTAATTGAAACACCACAACCGGAAACTAATTTAGAAGAGACAATTCCAGAAGTAATTGAAACACCACAACTGGAAACTAATTTAGAAGAGACAATTCCAGAAGTAATTGAAACACCACAACCGGAAACTAATTTAGAAGAAAAATCAGAACAACCAAGAGGATTTTTTGATAGATTTAAGCGCGGCAAAGAAGATAAAACAACAATTCCGGAAGTAATCAAAACACCGCAAGCGGAAACTAATTTAGATTTAGAAGAAACAATCCCAAAAGTAATTGAAACCCCAATACCAGAAATTACACCAGAATTTCCAACAAAAGAAACACCAACAAATACTAAATTGGAACCAAAAATAGAACCGACTCCGGAATTACCACCGACATTACCTGAAATTATTCAACCTTTGAAAAACAAACCACAAATAGAAATAAGTCCAGAAGCAAAACAGTCCACAACTAAGAAATTAAAAGAATATTTCAATCTTCCTCGACGTACAGTTCCCGAAGTTTCTCCTGAAGTTGAAATACCTCAAGATTTGCCACTAACTGAGCAACCAACTAGAGAATTAATTGAAGAATAAATGTTCTCCAGTTTAGCTGAGGTTTGTAATTAGGACAAGGGAGTAGGGAGTAGGGGTTTTTACGGTATTCTATTGGTAACACCAGAAAATCCTGTTCAAAACCCGACTTCTTACCCACGAAAAATTCAGGTTTTACAGCTTCTTTTCATCGGGATTTAGTAATCGAGGATTAATCATCGTAACGCAGAATAACGCTAAGTTAAAAGCAGAGTAGCGCGGAGTAATTTGGTTTTGTTAGATAAGTTTTGAGCATCCAATCAGCGAACGTAAACGTAAATAAATAGAATAGATATAAACATATCATTATTATTATAAAAATGAGTGTTTTATCGGGATTTTGAGGTTGTAGTTATATGCTGAATAAATTCAAACAAATTCAAGCGGCTTTAGCTTATAAGAACTCACAAAACTACGGTGATTTTGCTATTCTTAAATCGGATGTTTTGGGTGCAAAAGTTTCGACGGAAGTCGCTGATAAATTGCAAAATGTAGTAGGATATCACCCAAAAATTGATTTAGATAAATTAATTGAATATCCACAAGGTACATTTGGACGAGAGTATGCTAAACATATGAAGATAAACAATCTTCAACCACTCAATATTAGTTCTGAATTAGAAGAAGTTGCTCAACGTAATGTTTTCGCTTTACGATATGTTATCACTCATGATATTTTTCATGTTTTACTAAATTTTGATACCAGTTATGCAGGTGAAATCGGAGTGTTAGCATTCGCTGCGGCACAAAATTATAGTAAATCGTTAAAAATTAGCTTGTGGTTTGCAAAATTGCTTTATCCAATTATTGCACCCCGACAAATTCAAGCAATTATTATAAATCGTAAAAAAGGACAAGAATTAGGTGAGAATGCAAACTTTTTGCTGGGATATCGCTTTGAAGAACATTGGGAAGAATCTTTAAATAGAGTTAGAAAAAATTTGGGATTACCGCAAATTTAATTATTTCGATCATATTTTATTTTAATATTGATTAACATGATTACTCCTTTGACTTTGGGAAAGTAAACTACGACAAATATAATCCCACAATCATAACTACAATTAGAAGTCGGGTTTTTCTAAAAAACCAGACTTCTTCAATCTAAAATCCGTCTTGAAAAGTTTTGGGGGAAGAGAATCTATACCCCAATGCCACTTGCTACAAGTCGGGAAACCATAGCCGAGCAGTGGCTCAACTTTCTGCAAAATCTAAAATCCAAAATGGTTTCACCATTCTTCAGCCCAATAAACAATTTCTGAAGCGATTTTATCAACTGCAACTCCATAACTATCTCCATGATTCCAAGGAAAATTGGTAGTTCCCCGATTATTAGCATTTAATACTAATATTTCATAGGTTGTTGGAAAAGTTCCTGGTTGCAAATCACTGGTATATAAAAAAGTGGTAGGTACGCCATTTTCCTGATTAGCATGGTCATTTGTATCACCACCTTGATATTTATATTTAGCTATATCTCTGTATTCATTCAGTGCTTTTTTGATCTGCATTTCTGGTAGTTTCATTCTGAGTTGAAAAATTCTGCCGTATTGTGGAGAACCTGGATAATAAATAACCCGCACATCTGTAGCAAAGTTGGGAACAACGGCGGGAAAATGTTTTACTTGTGTTTGATTAGACCAAATATTATGACGAATATCTTGATAATTTGAATTATTTGTTACTACCTCAACTTGTTTTTTATTACTAAAAGCTTGTGTAAAAAAGAAACCTCCCCCGACAACTGCCATGCTTCCCAAAGATAATAAAGCTATCGTGGTAAGTTTCAATAAATGTGCTTGCTTCATCGAATCAATGACTTCAATTCAATAGATATATATTCAACTAGTAATAAATATCGTATATTTACACATCTAGCCTTAGATATATTTACTAAATTTTTATATAAAATCAGTAAAATTTCGGTTTACAGTGAGCAGTTAGCAGTTTAGTGTCCTATGTTGGTGGAAGGCTTTACGATATAAGCGTGTTTGTTTTTAACGTTAACTATTTGCTGCTCACCTTCCACTGTTAACTGTTAACTGCTCACTGCTAACTGTTAAAAACTCCCAATCATCATTCCAGCGAGGAGAATAAAACCAATCCAGACGTTTTCTCTGAACATTTCACCATAAGCTGCTGTAGGTAAATCTGGTTGTTTCAAACGTAAATATTGCCATATCCAACCAGCAAATGCGATCGCAACACTGATCCAAAATGCAATATGAAGATGTGTGACAATTCCCAACCAAAATAATAAGGCGACAGTTGCGATAAAAAAGACAGCAATTGCTTCTTGAACATAGTTACCAAAAAATAAAGCGCTGGAATTGACACCGATGCGTTTGTCATCATCGCGATCGCTCATAGCATAAACGGTATCAAATCCTAAAGTCCATAATACAGTGGCACCCCAAAGCAACCAAGTTGGTTGTGAAAGGTTCTGTGTTACCGCACTCCAGCTAATTAATACGGCAAAACCCCAAGCAATAGAAAGTACTAACTGAGGTACGGGAAATACTCGTTTCGCACCGGGATAAAGCAGAATTACCGGAACCGCTGCGACGCACAACCAGAACGAGAGCGGGTTAAGATAAAAAGCGAGAATCGCAGCACAAACCATCCCGACTATCGCTACAACTACCCCTACTTTGATGGATAGTGTACGAGAAGCAAGGGGACGGTTTTTGGTTCTTTCGACTTCGGGATCTATATCTTTATCCCATAAATCATTGACAACGCACCCCACAGCACTTGTAGCAAGAGTCCCTAAAATGATCACTCCGACTAATGGTAAAGGAGGTTTTCCTTGTGCTGCTAAAAATACAGCCCACAAACCAGGAATCATCAAGATTAATCTTCCTTCTGGTTTATTCCACCGTAGAAGTCGGATTATTTTGCTAAACGTAGATTCAATTTGTTGTTCTGATTGAGTAACCATAGTAATCAGTTGACAGTGAACAGTAAACAGTTGACAGTTATCAGTTACCGAACTCGAAGTTGTTTAATACGGTGTTCTTCTGAAGCTTCTTCACTCCTCGATGTATGGTGGGAGATAAAAGAGGAAGCATTCAATAGATAAATATATGTCATAAAGGACAAGCTTCGCGCTTCACTGTTTACTGATAACTGTTTACTGTTCACTGTCAACTGTTTACTGTTCACTGTCAACTGATTTGATATCTAGAAAACATCATAAAAAACCAAATAAAAATTAAACTAATTCTGGATACTTTCAGGTGACACTGTAGAAAAATAGTATAAGCTAACTTTTAAATTTTTTGAGATTGACTTGTATAGAGTTCCCCTCAGTACAAGTACTGCACCGATAAGAATCCTCAAAACTAACTATTACTACGTTTTATAAAAAAAACCAATGGTTAATTCAGTGATGACAACAGATGTTTCCAACCAAAACTTTAATTCCGAGCGGATAATTGCAGCGATTGATTTAGGTACCAACTCGGTACACATGGTAATTGTCAAAATTGAACCGCGCTTACCATCTTTTAGTATTATCGGTAAAGAAAAAGACACCGTTAGACTTGGCGATCGCGATATTGACACAGGAAACCTCAAACCTGAAACAATGACTAAAGCGATTGCGGCTTTAAGTCGTTTTCAAGAGATTGCCAAAACTTTAAATGCTGAAACAATAATCGCAGTCGCAACCAGCGCTGTCAGGGAAGCACCCAACGGTAAATATTTTTTATCCTGGATCAAAGAAGAGTTAAATTTAGATGTTGACCTAATTTCCGGAGAAGAAGAAGCCCGACGGATCTACTTGGGTGTGCTTTCGGGGATGGAGTTCAATAATAAACCACATATTATCATTGATATTGGTGGTGGTTCCACAGAGTTAATTTTAGGTGATTCCCATTATGAGCGCTGTCTTACTAGTAGCAAAGTTGGAGCAGTAAGATTAACCAGCGAATTAATCACAACCGATCCTATAAGCGACCAAGAATTTAACTACCTCCAAGCTTATGCCAGGGGAATGCTCGAACGTGCAGCAGAAGAAGTGTTATCAAACCTTAATTTTGGCGAACAAGCCCGTTTAGTGGGAACTTCCGGTACAATTGAAACTTTAGCTACCATCCATGCCAAAGCAATATCCGATTCTAATCCTTCAACATTGAACGGTTACAATTTTACTTTAAAACATTTACGAGAATGGGTAACGCGGTTGCGGAAAATGACTAACGAGCAACGAGCAAATATACCCGCTATGCCGGATAAAAGGTCAGAAGTTATACTAGCAGGTGCAGTAATACTACAGGAAGCGATGACACTTTTAGGTGTAGAATCTATAACCACCTGCGGGCGGGCGTTACGAGAAGGAGTAATTGTAGATTGGATGTTAGCGCACGATTTGATCGATAATCGTCTGCGCTTCCAAAGCACAATCAGACAGCGAAGTGTTTTAAAAGTAGCTAAGAAATATCAAGTTAATTTACAATATAGCGAACGAATAGCAGCATTTGCTTTATCACTATTTGACCAAACTAAAGATCATTTGCACCAATGGGGGAATCAAGAAAGATTTTTATTATGGGCTGCCTCAGAGTTACACAACTGCGGACATTATATAAATCATTCTTCTCATCATAAACACTCATATTATCTAATTCGTAATAGCGGATTGCTCGGTTATAACGAAACAGAAATCGAAATTATCGCCAATTTAGCGCGTTATCATCGTAAATCTCAGCCGAAGAAAAAGCATGAGAACTATAAAAACCTTGTGACAAAAGAGCAAAGGTTAATAGTAGAACAATTAAGTCCGTTGTTGAGATTAGCAACATCCCTTGATAGAAGACAAAATGGAGCAATATCCAGAATCGAATGCCATTTTAATAAAGATGATAAAGAGCTATATTTAAAAGTTATTCCATCTGCTAAAAATGATGATTGTGCGATAGAACTTTGGAGTTTGAGTTATAGCAAATTAATATTTGAGGAGCAATTTGGAGTTAAATTAATTGCGAGTTTGTAGGTTGTGTTAGCGTAGAGCGCCTAACGCACCATTATACGGTTTGTATTGTTGTATGGGGAACACTAAATTATTTTTCGTAGGTAACAGTAGAAGCCCATAACCGCCCGGAAATCAATTTCCGGGTTAATAAGTGCGTAAACCTATTCTGTAATCACCTACGCGAATTTTATATTTATCATCGTAGCCTTTCATTTTTTGCAAATAGCCTAACATTTTAGCACGTAAAGTACGCAAGAGCCATTTATTTTGACACGTTTCAAGTGTTATCTTCCGTTTCGCCCATTTTTTACTTGAATGATGCTTAGGTATGTTTGCACGGCTAGAAAATAATAGAATTATAATAAGTCGATATTCTGTAGGAGTTCTTGTCGCCATTGCATAGCGCGATCAAAGAATAAATACCATATACAATCATGAATGTACAACTTGTAAACTCTTTGGTAGAAGTGGTACTCAACCTCTCCCCCGAAGACCAGGAACTTTTTCAATCTAGACTCCACACCAGACAGCTAGAGAAAGCAACTCACAAAAAATTGACACCAACCGAAAAAGCCGAACAATTTCGTCATTGGCTGGCTCAATTCCCAAAAAGTAATGTAAATTTGCCTGCTGAAGCCAGCCTGCGTGAGAATATTTATAGCGATCGCGGTGTATGACAAGCTATTTGTTGGATACAAATATTATTCTTAGGTTTGCTGATACTCACTCCTCTGAGTACGAAATTATTAGCAATGCTATTTCTCAAATCTTGCTACAGGGTGGTCAATGTTTTATCACACCTCAAGTTTTAATTGAATTTTGGGTTGTAGCCACTCGTCCCGTTGCTGTAAATGGATTGGGATGGACACCAGAAGAAACCGAACGAGCGGTGCAAATCCTGATAAACCAATTTGATTTGCTGGAAGAAACACCAGATATATTTCCCATTTGGTTAAGTCTCGCTACAACTCACAAGATTTCCGGAAAACGCACCCACGATTTACGTATACAGGCAGTAGTGCTTGCCCGTAACATCAGCCATATTTTGACTTTAAACCCAAAAGACTTTGTAGAAGTTGAAGGAATTACTATTGTTCACCCTAATAGCATAAACAGCTAAGGAATGAGATCAGAGTGCGAAACCCTTCTCTTGCCGTCAAGCATTGCTGTTTTATGCCCATATGATTAGGAATATTAGGATAAAAAAGTGCCGTTAATCAAAATACCAAGATATTATCTTGTATCTCAGGATAAAGATTCAATTACGGTAGATGTACCAGAGTCAATTATTTTAGACAATAATTCAATGCATAAGAGAAAATAAAATAGCTGTAGATTTTATTCACACTCCAACTTATTCCCCTAATTTTAATTTAGTTGAATATATTATTCATCTTTTAAGATTAGAAATTTAATTAATAAATCTATATCAAAATATTGTAAAACATAAATATACTCTCTCAGTCCATTAAAATGGACTGATGCTATTAGACTGAGAATTTCATCCCCAGGCGGATCAGATGGAAGTCGAATAAAAAATTAGATTATTCCAAAAGAACGAGTTTCTCAACACCTAAAATTATTTAAACTAATATACGACCGCTATATCTCAAAAACAACTAAAAACATAAAATAATGTCAAAAACCGAAATTGCTAGATACTTAGGAAAATTTGGCGAAGAATACGAAAAAATCGTTAAATGCCGACTATACTCAAATTTAGATGTCATTTTTGAATGGTGGATTCCCAATACACAAATGTACCATCATGAAGAAACTAAGTTTGAAGATATCGCAATCGAAATACAGGTAGAACTTGCAAAAAATGCCATTCAAAATCCAAACTTTGAACAACTACCTACCGATATCAAAGTATTACTAAATCAAAAAAGTAAATTGACTAGTAATTCTAAATAACTATTACCAACTACCAATTACCAACTACCAACCACCAATTACCAATTACCAATTACCAATTACCAATTACCAATTACCAATTATTCTGTTGTTCTAATACACTAGAATGCAATTGCAACAAGTGTTTATCTTCTATTCCCACTGTTTTTAAACCCTCAACAGTTTGCATTAAATATTCAGCACTCGAACCGAGTTCACCTTTGGCTGTAGCGATAGTATTAACAGTGCTTTCAAAGCACATTTTACCCGCATAATCTGGATGATGTCGGTTGATAATAAAGGCGATCGCCATGATTTCGTTTGTACCAGATAGTACCTTAACCCATCGGGGAATATACGAACCAATGACCATTTCTCGCCGCCATAACAGCAACAATTCTGAATGTATTTCAGCAGCAGGGATACGATAAACAACGCCGCGACAGCTACCTCCACAATCCAAACCCAGTACTAAACCGGGATTATCCGGAGTTCCTCTACCAACCAGCGCTCGCAAGCAAAAGCGGCGATGCCAACCATAAACAGTTCCCACAAGACGCTCAGTATATTTAAATATAGGATTCCAAATTAACGAACCGTAAGCGAACAGCCAAACATCCGTATCTGCTTTATGGGACTTTAAAGTAACGCGAATAGACTCTTGCAACTGGCTTTCACTTAATAGTTGCATTCCTAAACCAGATTGCAAAATCATGTTGTGCAACCGGCTAGATTCTAAATCAGCGCGAGTTAGAGACATATCTTGAAAAAGTTGACAGTTGACAGTGGACAGTTAACAATGGACAATTACTCATTCTGCATCAACTATCAACTCCAAAATAAATAAGTATTATTTCCTTCATAAAACGCAATAATTAGTTAAGATTGATTAATATAAAATCTTGACCTGCGTAAATCAAAGCCTTTGTAATCTCATGCAGTTAAATAAAAGTGCGTCTGTAGATTCTTCCCTTTTAAAACCGTTATTATTAATTTCGCCATTCTTCCTTTGGGGTACGGCGATGGTAGCGATGAAAGGAGTCATTCCCCATACTACGCCTTTTTTCCTGGCAGGGATGCGAATATTACCGGCGGGGATATTGATTTTGATTGCGGCTGCAATTATGGGTAAACCTCAACCCAAAGGTTGGAAAGCTTGGCTATGGATTGCTCTATTTGGATTAGTTGATGGAGCGCTGTTTCAAGGCTTTTTAGCGGCAGGATTAGTCAGGACTGGTGCGGGTTTAGGTTCAGTAATGATTGATTCTCAGCCTTTAGCTGTGGCACTGATGTGTTCATGGTTGTTTGCCGAAAGAATCGGCTTATATGGATATTTTGGATTAATATTAGGAATTTTGGGTATTAGTATCATCGGTTTACCTGACGAACTAATTTTAAGTATTTTCTCTAGTAATAGCGACTTCGTATTTCCGATATCTCAATCATTTTTCCAAAGCGGTGAATTATTGATGCTGCTAGCTGCGTTGAGTATGGCTGTGGGAACTGTAATGATTCGATTTGTGATTCGCCATGTAGATCCAATCACCGCTACCGGATGGCATATGATATTGGGTGGTTTACCATTATGGGGAATTTCTGCCACTACAGAATCTCAACAGATACAGAATTTGATTGCTTCAGACTGGCTAGCTTTAGGTTATGCGACAATATTCGGTAGCGCGATCGCCTATGGGATGTTTTTCTACTTTGCTTCTAGCGGAAATCTTACCAGTTTAAGTTCTCTAACCTTCTTAACTCCGATATTTGCTTTGATATTTGGTAGTATCTTGTTGAATGAATCTTTGAGTGCTTTGCAGTGGGTAGGAGTTGCAATCACTCTAGCCAGTATTTATTTAATTAATCAACGGGATGTTTTAGACAAACGCAATCAGCTGCAACCGTTGCACATCGATGGCGATATTCTACCTCAGACAACTACGCAATCTACTTTAGAAATATCTCAAAACAAGCTGAATCCTTTAAAAATTAAAGTTATGGAGTCAGAAACAGAGATTTTACACTAAATAAAGATATTGGCTATAATAGAGTACTTCTTCATCTAGTCATTAAACTTTTTGTCAAGATAAAAGTTAACATTTTAAGTAGATTAATAAGTAAATTAAAGTTATCGTTGTGTCGGTAACTTTTACAATACTATTTTGCCGAAATTTGCTGTATGAGGCGATGTTATTACCCTATAGTTATATTTACTTATCTGAGTTGTCTGGGAATTGACATCAATTCTACGGGTGCAACTAATTATAAGAACAAACCATTTTTATTAGAAATTGCTCAAGTTAATTCCTCAGATACGATTTTACCCTCTAACCTGCGAGTAGGTAGTGCGGGAGAAAATGTAAAGGTTTTACAAAACCAGTTGAAAAAATTGGGTTATTATGACGGCATTACAGACGGACAATTTGGTACAACTACACGCAACGCTGTAATTAAGTTTCAGCAAGATAAGGGTTTATTTGCGGATGGGATTGCAGGTAGTCGAACTAGACAACTGCTACAAACAGAAATCGCCAAACAAAGCGGTTTTACTTCTACTCCCACCCCAGAAGCTGTTTCGGAACCAAATGATGAGGAGGAGGTAAAATTTTTACAAAGTGATTTGATTCGGTTTGGTTTGATAGCTGTGGGAATATTGGCGGGTGTAGGAATATTGTTTTATGTCATTCAATGGTTTAGATATTCCAGACAATTGAATAATGCTGATACTTACGTAGATGATGATACTGAAATAGCTCAACCATTCCCAGATAAACTAGAAAATGGCGATCGCGAAGAATATATCGAAGATACAGATTTAGTTCAACCATCTTTACCCAAGCTTCAAGGTACTCAAGAATATTTGCCCAGTGATGCTTTTGATGGTGAATTATCTACAGTGACACCATCTTCAGACTTACTTCCAGCAGAAAAGACTTCTCGTCTGATCAAAGTCAATGTTGTAGATGAATTAATCAAAGATTTAGAAAGTTCCAACCCTACAAAGCGACGTAAAGCAATTTGGGAATTAGGACAAAAAGGAGATTCGCGAGCAATTCAGCCATTAGTAGAACAGATGGTTGAAAGTGATTCCCAGCAACGTAGTTTGATTTTAGCAGCTCTGGCAGAAATTGGTACCCGTACCCTTAAACCAATGAATCGCGCTTTAGCAGTTTCCCTGCAAGATGAAAGTCCCGACGTGCGTAAAAACGCTATCCGTGACTTAACTCGCGTTTACGACATGATGGCTCAAATTAGTCAAATGTTATCCATGGCAATGGAAGATGAAGATTCAGAAGTACAGGAAACAGCAAGATATGCAATTTCACAAATGAATCGTATTCGTATCCTACCATCCGAGGGACCACAAACGCAGATTCAATATCCACAAGAGTGGCAAGATGATAGTTGACAGTTGACAGTTACCAATTACCAATTACCAATTACCAATTACCCATTAATAATTACTAATGAAATTACTCTTCGTTTCTACTCCTGTTGGGCCACTTGGTTCTGGACTTGGTGGTGGTGTGGAATTAAGTTTGTACAATATTGCTCAAGAAATGATCCGTCGGGGACACGATTTGCAAATTGTTGCTCCTGCTGGTTGTACATGGGATAACTTACCGATAATGCAGATTTCGGGAAATTTACAAATTATTGCCCAAAGTTTAGAACGTACAACGCCTATTACAATGCCAAAAAATTCTGTTTTAGGGAATATGTGGGATTGCGTTCGTCAAGTGGAGAATAAATATGACTTGATTGTTAATTTTGCTTACGATTGGTTGCCTTTTTACTTGACACCTTTTTTAAATGGTCCTGTAGCTCATTTCGTCAGTATGGGTTCTCTTGCTGATGCTCTCGACGGGATTATCGTAGAAATATCACAACAATTTCCCGGTACGATTGGTTTTTATACCCCCGCTCAAGCTGCGACTTTTCCCCAATTAACTCCACCGATATATTATTTAAGCAGTGGTATAGATTTATCCTTGTATGAATTTTGCAGTCAGCCCAAACAACAATTAGTTTGGTTGGGTCGAATTTCTCCAGAAAAAGGTTTAGAAGATGCCTTTGCTGTAGCAGAAAGTACTAACATTCCACTCAAGATTATGGGTAAAATTCAAGATGAATCTTACTGGCAGAAAATTCAGCAAGATTACCCAAATGCACCGATTGAATATCTAGGGTTTTTGTCTACTAAGGAAATGCAGCAAATTGTCCGCGAATGTCGGGCATTAATTATGACACCCCGTTGGGTGGAAGCATTTGGGAATGTAGCAATTGAAGCTTTAGCTTGTGGAGTTCCAGTAATTTCCTATAGTCGGGGTGGCCCTGCATCTATTATTCAAGATGGTAAAACTGGTTTTTTAGTAGAACCGGATAGTGTTACTGGATTAATAGAAGCAACAAACCGATTAGATCAAATAAACCGTCAAACTTGTAGGGATACAGCACAAAAAGAATTTTCCTTAGAAATATTAGGCGAACGTTTTGAACAATGGTTTATTAATACAGTTAGCAGTTGACAGTGTTTAAAATTGCAGAAATTTTAGGATAGTTAATCATTTTTTTACCTCATGTTTACGGATAAAGACCTATGAATCTTGAAATAGGAAAGACAATCAAAAATCTCCAAACTATGAGCTTGTTTTTAAAAGAATAAAGCAATCCAAAATCTAAAATCTAAAATCAAATGACAACTTCCCCATTACCATCCATTACAAATAACCAGCAGTCAATGCAAATCAAAATTCAACACCCCAAAACCTTACTAGTACCGCAACCGTTGCAACCTGGAGACTTATTGAGGGTAATTGCCCCGAGTGGCGCTTTACGAGAAATTGAAGTATTCCATAGTGGTGTAGAAATTTGGCGATCGCGTGGTTATCGAGTGGAGGTAATTCCGGAAATAGAGGATAGATGGGGATATTTAGCCGGTAATGACGCAAAACGCCGCACTCACTTAGCAACAGCATGGCAAGACCCCGAATGTCGTGGTATTCTTTGTGCTAGAGGTGGTTTTGGCACTACACGGATTTTAGAAGCATGGACGTGGATGTTGCAAAACCAAGAAACTGCCGATGTCCCATCACCAAAATGGTTAATTGGTTTCTCCGATATCACAGCTTTATTATGGAGTCTTTACAAAGCGGGAATTTGTGGGGTTCATGCACCTGTAATGACCACTTTAGCGGAAGAACCAATTTGGTCAATCCAAAGATTATTTGATTTAGTAGAAGGTAAATCCCTAGAACCTTTACAAGGTAGGGGATGGGGAGGTGGTATTGTTAGCGGTAAATTATTACCAGCAAACCTTACCGTCGCGACTCATCTGTTGGGTACACCGATGCAACCAGAACTTGATGGTGTAATTTTGGCAATAGAAGATGTCACAGAAGCACCTTATCGCATCGATAGAATGTTAACTCAATGGCGGATGAGTGGAGCTTTAGCAAAAATAGTCGGAATTGCGGTAGGTAGCTTTACCCGCTGCGAAGCACCACCAAATATACCCAGCTTCACCGTAGAGGAAGTATTGCGCGATCGCCTTGGTGATTTAGGTATTCCTGTTGTTTCGGGCTTACCTTTTGGACATGAAGCACCCAATGCAGCTTTACCTGTAGGTGTAATGGCAACTTTGGATGCAGATGAAGGAATTTTGAGTTTTAATTAACAACTGTACCTGGCGACTATAAGTCGCGTCTACACAAACCGGCACCCGCCTGCGCGGGTTATCAATTAACTAGTCCACCGTAGGTGGACTTTGGAAGGTGTAGTTGCGGTTTAAACCACCGGATACTGCCTCCATTCTAATTGAATTGAAGCAAGAGCCTCTTAAATATTTTTTCTGTGCAAACGACAAAAACTAATAGCCGGAATAGCAGCCAAAATAAATGCTGTTAATCCTTGTTTTATTAAATATAAAATTACATGACGATGTATTACTGGAATCAAGTTTTCTCCCCAGGAAACTAATAGCATTGAGATACTAATAAATAAATAGGAAATAGACGGTACAAAAATCCACCACCATCCAGTTTTTACATATTTTCTTAACACCAAATATTGTAATAAACCCAACCAAAGCCAAGAAAAAATATAAGCAGCATTTGATAAGATTCCCAAAAATATAACTGTTTGTGACGATATTTGATTTGTTGATGCAGCAACAGATGAAATATAAGCAATCCATGCATTAGAAACAGTATTAGCAACTAACCAACCGATTGCGGTTGCAAAAGTCCACCACCAACCAGATATATATTTATGCAGAGGAATAGATTGATCGGCTGCAAAAATTAGTGCAAATAAACTAGTAGCAATTAATTTTGCAATCCGATACCATAACAGTTCATTTTGAGCGAAATCAGCGGGTATATTCTCTCGGAGAATTTTTTCTAAAGCAAGACTAGCAATTCCTCCTCCAATCCATCCCAAAGTTGTCATAAAAGTAAACAACAAAAAGAATTCTTGACGTTGGGAACGAGGTATAAGTAATAATCTTTGCTCTTTAATATTAGATTCAGACGAATTTAGGGGAATCCTTTTAAATAAAGATGGCATAATAATCAAGAATAAGGGAAATTACACTTTCACAAGTTTAAGCAGCAAAAGCTTTTTCCGCATCCCCTTATATAGGATTGCGCCGTGGCATCAATTAAGAGGAAAATGAAATAATTAGATAATTGGAAACTTACTCGTAATGCGTCCACATCCGAATTACCTTAACTATTTTTTCAGATTCAATAATTTCATAAACCAATCGATGTTGGACATTTATCCTGCGAGAATATGCCCCTCTAAATCGCCAACTAATTTCTCATAAGGAGGGGGATTTTGAAACGGATTCTCTGCAAAAATAGCAAGCAATTCTTCTGCTTTATCCTTTAAGTTGCTAGAAGCTAACTTCTTTGCGTCTTTTTTTGCAAGATTTGTGTAAAGTATTTGCCAAGCACTCTCTTGTTCCATTTACCAATCCAAATCGCCATCACAATCTTTAATTGGGGTTGCCAAACCTTCTTTAATAGATTCTCGCATTCCTGGGATAGATAATAAATAAAGCGTTTCCTGAATTGCAGACCAGTCTTTTTCTGCCAGCAGTATCGCATTACCGCGTTGGCAAAGCCTCTCGGAACGAGAATCGCCTTCGATAATAATCGGTTTACCCTGCTGTGCTGCTTGGTCAATTAACTTTGTAAATTATTTTGGGCTTCATTTACCGTTCGGGAAGACATAATCGTTTATAGCTTTCTCGTTTAACTATAACTTTACTGTAGCAAAGCGTAACCTAGGCGATGATATTGGGAAAATTATCAAATAATTAGATAGTAATTTGTTTAATTGGGATTTTTTGGAGCTAATAAAATGCTGAAAAGTGTCTGGGCTACTGTTCGTAATGGCAAAATTGAGTTATTGGAAGATATTCAACTATCGGAAGGTACTAAAGTTTTAATTACTTTGATTTCTGATCAAGATGAGCAGCAATTTTGGTTAACAACAAGTGAAAAATCTTTAAATAAGGTTTGGGATAATCAAGAGGATGAGATTTATGCCGAATTACTCAAAAAATAGTGTAATTTTAGTGCGCTATCCTTGTTCCGACCTTTCAGCAATAAAAGTACGTCCTGCTGTTGTTGTAAATTCTGAATCTTCTTCCCAAGATTATCTTATAGTTCCGCTTACTAGTCGAATAGATTCTCTTTTCCCTGGAGAGTTTATTTTAACTGATTGGGAAGCTGCTCAACTAAATGTTCCTACTGCCGTAAAAAGAGGAATTTATACTATTGAACAAAGTTTAATTATTAAGTTCATCGGCAAATTATCTGCTCAAGATGCACAAACAATAGATACATCTCTTCGTTTATGGCTGGCTTTATAAATCAAAAATCCCCACATTCCAAGAATTGCGGGGACAAGAAATCTGATTATAATCTAGTCCGCACAGGCGGACTTTGTAAATGTAACAGCGGTAACAAAGCGCCGGATTACTTAGACTCAGTGAAGTCAGCATCAATGACATCATCGCCAGTAGAAGCGCTACCTGTATCTCCAGCAGCACCGGCACCAGCACCAGCACCATCAGGAGCAGTATCACCGGCTTGTTGATACATATTGCTACCAACGGTAAACAGTGCTTGTTGCAATTCTGGCATTAGCTTTTGAATTTGCTCGTCGTCTTCTTTGGTGACAGCATCTTTCAAATCTTTGGCTAAACCTTTGATTTTGGTTTGATCGTCTGCGGGAACTTTATCTCCCAATTCTTGCAACTGCTTTTCTGCTTGATATGCTAAGGAATCAGCTTGGTTCTTACGGTCGATTTTTTCCCGACGTTCTTTATCAGTAGAAGAGAATTTATCGGCTTCTTGAACCATTTTCTCGACTTCGGATTTATCCAAAGTAGAAGCACCAGTAATACTGATGGATTGTTCCTTACCAGTACCTTTATCTTTAGCGGTAACGTTTAAAATACCGTTAGCGTCGATATCGAAGGTAACTTCAATTTGAGGTACTCCACGAGGTGCGGGAGGAATTCCATCAAGACGGAAGGTTCCCAAACTCTTGTTATCGTTGGACATTTCACGCTCACCTTGGAGAACGTGAATTTCCACATTAGTTTGACCATCTACAGCGGTAGAAAATACTTCTGATTTCTTGGTAGGAATGGTGGTGTTGCGGGGAATAATTTTGGTCATGACTCCACCAAGAGTTTCCACACCCAAGGACAACGGACTTACATCTAAAAGTAAGATTCCGGTAACATCACCAGAAAGTACACCAGCTTGGATAGCAGCACCGACTGCTACAACTTCGTCGGGGTTAACGGTTTGATTGGGTTCTTTTCCTAATACCCGCTTAACAACTTCTTGGACTGCGGGAATCCGGGTAGAACCACCAACTAATACAATTTCGTCAATATTGTCTTTATTTAATTTTGCGTCGCGCAGTGCGTTTTCAACCGGAATGCGACAACGGTCGATTAATTTCGAGCAAATTTCTTCAAATTTAGCGCGAGTCAGGGTTGTATCCAAATGCTTGGGACCATCCTGAGTTGCGGTAATAAATGGTAAGTTAATTTCGGTTTGAGTAACGCTGGAAAGCTCGATTTTAGCTTTTTCTGCTGCTTCGGTTAAACGCTGTAAAGCTTGTTTGTCTTTCCGGAGGTCGATACCTTCCTGCTTTTGAAAATCTTGAGCTAAGTAATCAACAATTTGTTTATCGAAATCGTCACCACCGAGGTGGGTATCTCCAGAAGTTGAAAGAACTTCAAATACACCGTCACCTACTTCTAAAATAGATACGTCGAAGGTACCACCACCAAGGTCAAATACCAAGATAGTTTCGTTGCTCTTCTTATCCAAACCATACGCCAAGGAAGCGGCGGTAGGTTCGTTGATAATCCGCAATACTTCAATACCGGCAATCTTACCAGCATCTTTAGTTGCTTGACGCTGAGAGTCGTTGAAATAAGCAGGAACAGTAATTACAGCTTGGGTGATAGTTTCGCCGGTATACTTACTAGCGTCTTCAACTAGCTTACGAAGAACCTGCGCGGAAATTTCTTCCGGAGCAAATTGTTTACCCGCTTGGGGACAATCAACCTTAACGTTTCCGTTGCTATCGCGAACTACTTTATAAGAAACTTCAGTCGCTTCGTGAGTAATTTCTTCGTGCTTGCGTCCGATGAAACGCTTAACCGAATAAAAAGTGTTTTCAGGGTTCATTACCCCTTGACGCTTGGCGATTTGTCCGACAAGGCGATCCCCATTTTTCGCGAAAGCTACAACACTAGGAGTGGTACGAAAACCTTCTGCATTAGCAATAACCGTGGGTTTACCACCTTCCATGACTGCTACGCAGGAATTAGTTGTACCTAAGTCAATTCCAACTACTTTTGCCATTTTAATCTTGGCTCCGTATAACTACAAAAACAATGAATGGGAATATAAAAGATTTAATTTTGAGGTAACTGGCTTAAAAAAAGCAGCCAGTAAGACATCAATAGTCAATGTAAATTGGGCATTATCCCGCTTACACTGTTATATATACTGAGCCTATGCAGCCTGTGAATGAAGGGTGGTTTCCCGAACCCGTACTTGGACGGTCATGCTTCATAAATTTTTAATGGCTTAGTTATGGCTCAATCAGTGTTTGCTTGCATAATGTCTAATGTATGAGAATTAATACTATGAGTAATTCGGGTGAACCGTAATATTAGAGTGGTGTTTGCCGTCTTTTCGATCAAAAATAGGATTTAAATTGCCTTATTTCTAATAAATCTGCCGAGAAGTTGACTTGAGAAACAAACTTTTGGCTTTGATTTGAAAAATTTTCCCGATTTTAAACCATAAAATATATTTTGAACATATTTTGAAAGTTGATTATTCCCAGTGTAAGTTTGCCCTAATTAATATTTCCATCATTTTTATACCAACTTCCAAATCAATTTGAAAATTCTTAGTAGTAATTAACGATTATTTTGAGATAATTACAATTTAATACTTTTGATATCAACATATATTTCTTTGGGAAGTAAAAGGTATCCTATCTGCTAGCTAGCCTGAGAACAGGTTATTCCGACTCAAGAAATAACAATATCTCATTGATCTAGATAAAGGGCTAAACGATATGTTTCCAATCGCAAATATTGTTGGACAAGTACCAATGCAAGGATATGTTACTCCCCAAGAAGCATCACTAATTTTTTCCGGACCGCAATTTTTAGTTGCTTTGGTATCTGGAATAGTAATGGCGATCGCCTTTCAATTACTGCTGACTAATTTGTCAATCGCTGTAGGTATTTCTTCTTTAGGAGGAGATTTTTCTGATGACGATAATTCTGATACAGTCGGT
This sequence comes from Plectonema cf. radiosum LEGE 06105, assembly GCF_015207665.1. GTDB lineage: Bacteria > Cyanobacteriota > Cyanobacteriia > Cyanobacteriales > Nostocaceae > Rivularia > Rivularia radiosa_A. Next base: position 4,285 of record NZ_JADEWL010000060.1, on the reverse strand, counting down.
GGAACGATTAGTAAGGTAGAAGCCAAGGTGGGTATTTGGGCATTAATTACGGCGACTATCGCTTTATTTATCGCTTGCTTTTTAGCGGTGAAACTAAGTTTAATCGAAAGCACGGTTTTAGGAGCAATTATTGGTGTTGTCATCTGGTCTACATACTTTTCAGTAATTGTATGGCTGGGTTCATCGGCTGCGGGAGCGCTGATTGGTTCTCTTATAAATACTGCTAGTTCTGGCATTCAAGGTATTATGGGTACGGCGACAGGTGTTTTGGGAGCGAATGCTGCTAAAAATCAAATGGTTTCCACAGCAGAAGATATTACCGCCGCAGTCCGTCGCGAATTAACTTCTGGTTTTGATGGTGATAGTATTAAAAACACTGTAGAAAATTCCTTAAAAACTGTAAATTTACCTAAACTAAATTTCAACGAAATTCGCACTCAATTCGATCAAGTTCTTCAAGACGGCAATTTACAATCTCTTGGTAATAGCAACTTACTCAAAAGCGTCAACCGCGATACTTTTGTTAATTTGATTAGCAATCGTACCGATTTTTCTCAAGAAGATATCAATCAAGTTGCAGATCAACTTGAAGGAGCTTGGAATCAAGCTGTAAACGGTCAAAATCCCACACAGCAGGTAATAGATTTGATTGCAAAAGCTACTCCCGATCAACTAAATTCCGAAGAGCTAGGCTCGCAGTTACAAAAACAATTGGCTGGAGTTTTAGCAGGTGGTGGTAGTGGCTTATTAATGCAGCAAGCGGTTAAATATGGCTTGGGTGCGGCTGTTCCAGCAATGATGAGTAAACTAAATTTATCCGATTTGGATGTTGAGAAGATTAAACCTCAATTGCAAAAACTGAAGCACAAACTTCCCGAAATAGATATTGAGGAGATTACTCAACAATTGCAAAATCTGAGAAAACAAGCCACTCAGAAAATATCTCAAGCATCTACTAATCCTATTAAAGCAGATGTGCAAGAGTACATTTTGAATTCTTTTCCTTGGCATTTTAATCGCTTAACGCTCAAAGATGAATTCAAAGAAGTCATCTATGATACTAGTGCAGACCCCACAAAAGTTAAACAACAACTCGAAGAAATCGATCGAGAATACTTAAACAACTTACTCAAACAACGGCAAGAACTTAGCGAAGTAAGAGTAAAAGAAATTGTCCAACAAATGGAAGAAATTCGTAGCGAAGTATTACAAACTTTAGGGGAAGCAGCAGAGAAAGAAACATCAAAAAATCTCCGCAGCCAAATTGAACAATATCTAAATTCAACAAGTAAAGAAGAACTCAACCCCTCAGCTATAAAACAGGACTTTAGTAAATTATTAGAAGATTCCCAAGCCAATTTTGACGAGTTGAAGAATCGTTTACAACAATTCAACCGGGATGATTTAGTCAAAGTGCTTTCCCAACGTCAAGATATTAGTCAGGAAGAAGCTGATAATATAGTTGGTCAACTGGAAAATACCCGCGATAACGTGTTAAATCGCGCTCAAGAACTGCAACAACAAGCTACAAATAAAGCTAATGAATTGCAAGAAAAAGTAGAAAACTATCTACTCAATACCAATAAAGAAGAACTCAATCCTGAAGAAATCAAACGCGATTTTAAAGCACTTATAGACGAGCCAGAACTCGGAGCCAAATTATTGCGTCAACGGCTTGCACAATTTGACCGCGATACCTTAGTTAAACTACTTTCTCAACGTCAAGATTTAAGCGAAGAAGAGGTAAATCAAAAAATCGACCAATTATTCTCAGTACGCGATAACGTCTTACAAGCACCACAAAAAGTTGCAGAAAAGACCAAACAGCAATACGAACAAACAGTAGAAAAACTTTCAGAGTATTTACGTAATACTGATCAAGAAGAACTCAACCCCGAAGGAATCAAACGCGATTTGCAAAAACTACTCGACGAACCCAAACAAGGAGCTTCAGCACTGCGCGATCGCCTTTCTCAAATAGACAGAGAAACCTTAGTTAAACTGCTTTCTCAACGTCAAGATTTGAGCGAAGAACAAGTTAACCAAGTAATTGACAACCTACAAGATACAATTACCGACATTGTAAAAGCACCGCGTCGGTTAGCAAAGCGTACTAGTGAACGAGTAGCTAACTTCCAAGCTGATATCGAAGAATATTTACGTTCTACCGATAAACAAGAACTCAACCCCGAAGGAATCAAACGCGATTTACAATTACTATTGCAAGACCCACGCTCTGGAATTGAAAACTTAGGCTCACGCATTTCTCAGTTTGACCGAGATACATTAGTATCAGTGCTTTCTCAAAGAGAAGATATTTCCGAAGAAGAAGCCAACCAAATTGCAGACCAAATCGAATCAACCCGCGACTCAATTGTACAACAGTACCAGCAGGTGCAGCAGAAGGTACAATCTGCGGTTGACGAAACTTTAGACAAAATTCGCAATTACCTCAACTCCTTGGAGCGTCCAGAGTTAAATTACGAAGGAATCAAACAAGACTTCGCCAAATTATTTGACGACCCACAAATGGGATTTGAAGCCTTGCGCGATCGCCTATCAGAATTTGACCGTGATAGTTTAATTGCTGTTCTGAGTTCCCGCGAAGATGTTTCTCAAAAAGACGCTGAACGTATAGTTAGTCAAATAGAAGCAGCCAGAGATAGTGTTTTACAAAGAGGAGAACGCATCCAAAAAGAAACTCAGAAAAGATTAAAAGCCATCAAACAACAAGCCAAAAAACAAGCCATCGATGCGAAAGCTGCTGCTGCAAGTGCCGCATGGTGGTTGTTTGGTGCAGCTTTAACCTCACTTGTCGGAAGTGCGATCGCCGGAGTCTTAGCCGTCAGAAGCATATACTAGTAATCGCCCTTATTTCGGATAAAACCCCAAATCCTTGGAGAGACGTAGCACTGCTACGTCTTTCTGTGCTGACTTTGCTAATACCTGATTTGGAGCAGAAAACGTTGCAGCGCTTAATGCTAACTTCAAGAAAGCGAATCGTATTTATCAAGCTGGGGCTAATATAATCGACTGCTATATAAAAACTAGACAAGTCTAGACTTTTATTTCTTGTTTCAACGGGGGCATGGGAGCGGTTAACCCTCAACAAGCTTACACGGTTAAGCCATCCGCGTGATTGTTAAACATCTTGATGTAGCTACGGTTTTTGCATATCAATCAAGAAAGCTTTTCTAAGATTTTAGCAAAAAACGAAGCATAAAATACATCAAAAAAATATAGACAATTGTCCCGAATTGACATTGCTTGTCTACAAAAAAGGTTACTAGTCAAAGCTCAGTTCGTAGCATGACTGACTCAGTACGCAATGTCACCGAATTTACAGCAGAAAACACAGGGAAAATTGGTAACGCTTTAAAAACTTATCAGGTAATCGCTCCGGATGCCTACAACTGGCTACCAGAAAGAGTTAATGCCCAATCAGTATGGATGCAGCGGCTAGAAAATTTAGAGGAAGCCGCTAGTGGTATAGAGATGGTAACAGGTGAAATTCTCAGCATTACAGAGAATGTTAACGAAATTAACAAACAATCAGAAGAATTCAATAAAGGTATTGAAGACTTAACACCCAAGGAGCGTAAGGACAATAAACCTATTGCCGACAAGAAAGCATCTGATAAAGCCGCTAGTACTACTCCGTCCCTTCCTCCAGTTACTCTTGAAGACTTTAAATCAATTTTAGAATGACAATCCCCGCAGATTTTAATGAAATTGAAAACCTCACAGATATTGTCCGTAGGGAACATAACCGAGAAGTCAAGGAATGGTTTAAGGATTCACCTGATGATGACGTTGCGACTCCAATCAGCAGATTAAAGCACGCTTGCTTGATCAAAGATGATGACCCGCTATTAGTAGCCCTGCAACGTCAGTGGCTATTCCAAATAACTATCGGACAATTGCGGTCATTGCAACAGCCTGTATACGGTATACCTGTTACAACTTTTGCTGTAGAACGTAGGCATCGTCCACAAGTAACTTTGTATTTCCAGCAGAATTCTTTGAATGTAGTTAGAGGAGAAGCGCCCGTGACCGGGGAACTTAGTTGCAGGATTATGGATAAAACGAGTACTTCTATTTGTGACATCTCCTACACCATAGAACTTGCGTTTTACTTGCAGCAAAGCATCGCGATCGCGATTTATTGTATTTGATTGTGGGGATTTATTGTAGAAGTGAAGCGACAGTTTGGAGTTAGTTGACAGTGGACAGTTGACAGTTGACAGTTGACAGTTAATATTTATTTTCTCCCCATCCCCCATCC